>CAZQUK010000037.1:0-14585 GCA_964596435.1 uncultured Oligoflexia bacterium | reverse complement strand
GTTATATTAGGTTCAAACTATTAAACGGTTGCACTTCAGATTTGAAGTCGGGACCCACAAAAATAAAAACCCAATAATATTAAAAAGTTACCCCACCCAGTGTTTGGATTTTTTTAATTCACTGACCTGTTCTTCTTTAATCGGGTAAGAATATTCTTCGCCAGGGAAAACGCAATTCCTAGTTTCTTTTATGTATTCCTTAAGGGTCATTTCTGCCAGAACCAAAAGCCCATCAGCGCGTTCATCACGGCCAACTTGTCTTAAATCGGAAATACCTTCAATGTATTTTGCAAATTGCGGTGCTACTTGTGGAATGTAGCATTTTGCAAACCAGGGTCTGAAGGATGGGTAAAAACCCATTAAGTCGTGCATAATAATTAACTGTCCGTCAACATCCTGACCTGCGCCAATTCCATAAACGGGTACTTTTAAATTCTTTGCAACCTGCCTGGCAGATGATGTTGGCATGGCCTCTAAAAGTAAAGCAAATATTCCGGCTTTTTCTAAAGCTAATGCGTCTTCAATTGTTTCTTCAAAACTTTTTAGAGTTTTCCCCTGAACCCGGTAACCACCAAATGATGCCGTACTTTGAGGGGTTAACCCCAGGTGTCCCATAACAAGAATACCAGCATCAACCATAGCTTTTATTTTTGGCACCATTCTGCGGCCGCCTTCACATTTTATTGCGTCCGACCCGGCCTCTTTAATAAATCTTAGTGAATTAATTACGGCATCACGTTCTGAAACTTCATAGGCACCTTGTGGCATATCGCCAATAATAAAAGTATTCGGGGCGCCACGGCGAACTGACTTTGCAAGAGTTATCATTTCATCCATAACAACCGGGTTTGTGGTCTGATAACCAAGCTGGCACATACCACCGGAATCGCCAACCAAGATCATATCAACACCTGCGCGTTCAGCTGCTGTTGCAAAAGGAAAATCATACGCTGTTACCCAGGCAACTTTATCATTGGTTTCCTTCATTTTTCGCAATGAAAAAAGGTTCTTTTTTTGTGTGACTGAATTTTCGGGTTTTGCAGCGGTTTTTGTGGACATTTTATTTAGCTCTCCTTAGTTGGTGTTAGGTTAATAATTATGTAAGTTTAAGGCGGGTATACAATCCACGCCATTTTTTATAAGTATTTTTGCCGATCTGTTTACAGCATCGTGCTTGTCTAAATAGTTCAGCTCAAGGTTCTCCATGTCGCCCGATGCGATAACTTCTTTTTTCTCCCTGAAGTAATCTAAAATATCAGATGGATGTTTGCGCTTGCTGTCTATTTCGGGTATTCCGCCTTCATGTTTGGCGCTTATGTTTTGAACTGTTTTTGCAACTTCAACAAGCTCGTTAATTCTGTCATAAGGTTGCCTTACGATGTGTTTCCATGTTTCAGTTATGTGGTGCTCAAAGCGGACATTCTTTTCAAAGCCAAAAGATTTTCGTATTTCCGAGCAGAGTTTAATGGTTTCGTTGTTAACTGAATTTGAAAAATTAAAACCAATAAGCGGTGTGGAGCCGTCTTCACGGCTCAAAAGTTTAGCTGTCATTAGTGTCCACAAAACTGAATACGGATTATCATTACCCATGAAAACTGAAATCTTAAATTCAATATCGACTCCAAGTTTATACATAAGATAGGATAAAATAACTGTTCCTGGATTTAAGTTAAGAACCTGGCGGGTTCCATATTTTGTGTGGTAATAAAGAAATTCATCTGCCCATTTTAGAGGGTAGTCGTTTGGTTGACCCGGACCACCAAAGTAGCCGGTTATTGTTTCTGGCCCACCAAGATGCACGTTTGCACCATCCGTACCTTTTGTGTCTAAAGTTTCCACCCAGGTAGCGCCAACAATATTCATTGCAGCGGCAATTGCAATCAGATCGCCGGAATCGGCTTCTGATTCTTTCATGTTTCTGACCCTTATAAAGCGACCAGGCATGAGTTCCTTATTTGTAATTGCTTTTTTAGCTTCAGTAATGAGCCAAGGCAAATACTGAAGTGCGCTAATTTCAAGTGTTACGGCATTTTCTTTTACAAACTTTGTTGATGCAAAATTATCACCTAAAATGTTCTTTTTGAATTCATCAAACGATACGAATGCTTTTTTGTTTTTTTGCGCAATTAGCCAATCAATGTCCTTAAGGTAGGGGGAATTTATCTTTTTAAGTGAACTTAGCTGGTTTTCAAAATTACATGCCTCAAGATATTTGAGTTTTATTGTTTCAACTCCACCGTATTTTTCAATAACTTTAATAAGTCCCGACGTTAGAGGATTATCTTTCTTAAGTAGAAAATTATTTATATCAGACAGGTTTTGACCTTTAATATTTAACTTTTCTATTAAAATATCAGACATTTTTTGGTCGCTCCCCCTTGTGTTTATATTTAAGATTGAATATCTATCATTTGGAGTGATATCAAGGTTTTTTGGTGAAAAATGGCCAATAGTATACGAAAGCTTAGATGGTAATAATACCGCGCGTTAAATCAGCAGAGTGCGGTGTGGTAATTTGGTGCTTAAGTTAATGCAAAGAGATTTACTGTAAGTTTTGTGGCCTTTTGGTTTATTGTTTTATGTGAATAGAAAGATATAAGGAACGAAAGTATGAATGAAAAAACCCTAATCATTGGTGTTGGCAGGCAAGGGGAGCGAATTTTAGAGCTTTTACTTGAGCGAAATTTTAATAATTTATTTATTTTTGATGTTAACCCAGCAACTACTTCAAGACTTGCAAATAAATATAAGGCGCGGGTTCAGGTTGTTTCAAAAAACCCATTTGAAATTTGTGAAAACGACAGGATTTCTTTTTTGCGCGACTTTGATTATTTAATAGATGCGCTGCCATCTATGTATTCTTACCAAATATTAAAAGATGCCGTCCGCTCTGGCATTAAGGTAGTTAGTGTTTCATTTTTAGAAGAAGACTTCATGAAGCTTGATGATGAAGCCAAAAAGAGTGGGAGTATTTTGGTGCCCGATTGTGGTGTGGCACCAGGATTTTCACATTTAATGGCCGGCTATTCGGTCAAGGAGCTTGATGAAACACAAAAAGTTGAAATGAAGCTTGGTGCAATTCCAAAAAATCCGGAGTCACCATTTTTCCATAGTTTCTCGTGGTCGGTTGCAGACCTTATTGAAGAATATGTGCGGCCGGCCAAGGTGCGCGTAAATGGTAATATTGAAACAGTAGACCCTTTCACAACCATTAAGGATGAAAATATTTTAGGACTACGTCTTGAGTCATTTATAACAGATGGCGCTAGGTCTTTTTTAACTTCATATCCTGAAGTTAAAGACGTCAGTGAAAGAACCTTAAGGCACAAAGGGCATCTTGGTTTTATGAAAACATTTAAAGATTCAGGTTTTTTTGAAACTGAGCCTGTATGCTTTGAAAACCAGGAAATTTTGCCATATAAATTTTTAGCAAATGTGTTTGAAAAAACTTTTATAAAAAATTCACCTTTTGACCTGTTTGTTATGGAAATTATAGTCCATGGCAAAAAAAATAATCAAAATGAAACACATGTCCACCAATATTTAATAGATTATGATAACAAACATGGTGTTTTTGCCCTTGTAAATGCAGTTGCAATTACGGCTGTGCAAACACTGTGTTTAATACGGGATGGGGTTATTACGGAACCCGGCGTGTATCCGCTTGAGCTTTTGGCAAGCGAAACTGTGTTTGAGTCAATTGCTGGCGCGCACAGAAATTTAGGTGCAAGGATCATTCAAACCATTCTCCCGGCGCATGTTGGCAGATAAGACCGAACACATAACATGTGTGTAACGGATAAGACCGAGCACGCAGTCAGGTGTGGCGCTGTAAAAAACCGAGCAACGCAGCAAGTGGAGACTCGCAAAATCATCAAAGATGCCTGATTTTTGGGCAAAGCCGTGGAGGCTATTAGAACATGGTTTTTCTATTTGCCACATTAGTAAGTACTGCAACTATTATCATTGTTGTCATTAAAGATGATCCGCCATAACTCATAAACGGTAATGGAACCCCAACAATTGGAAGTAGACCAATAACCATCCCAAGGTTAATGAACGTGTGCCAGAAAAATATACTCATAAGCCCCATTGAAAGAAGTAGCGCAAATTTATCATTGGATTGATATGCAATAGAGAGCCCTGTTACAATAAACGCCAGAAAAATTATTAAAAGCAAGACGGCTCCAATAAATCCATGTTCCTCGCAAAAAACTGAAAAGACAAAATCAGTGTGGTGCTCCGGGATAAAATTCAACCTGCTTTGAGTTCCTTTGCGATATCCTTTTCCAACAATTTTCCCGCTCCCAACAGCAACCATGGACTGAATGGAGTTATAACCTGAGCCTTTCGGATCGGACATTGGATCCAAAAAAGATATAATACGTTTTTGCTGATAGGGTTTAAGTGCAAACTTATAAGCAAGTGGGACGGTTAAGAGTGCTAAAATTCCCAAATAAATTATGGTCTTTGTTTTTATCTTAATAAAAAGCATCATGCTTAAAAAAATCAGGACCATTATCATTGCTGTTCCAAGATCGGGTTGCATAATTGTAAGGCCGGCAGGAATTAACAGTAGGAAAGCGGGCGGTATTAGTCGTTTAAGTCCATAACCACCAATGTCTTTATCGGATTCAAAGTATTTTGCCAGACATATTACCAAAGAAATTTTCATAAACTCAGAGGGTTGAATTCCAAATCCGCCAAATGTTAACCAGCGTCTTGCTCCAAGAAAGGATTTACCAAAAATAAAAACAGTCGTAAGTAACAATAAATTTGCAAAATAAATTACATAAGCCAGGCGCGAAAAATTTGAATAATGAATTATATATATAACAATGGATACCGCACATCCAATTCCAAACCAAGCAAGCTGGTCCCAAAAAAGTCCAGAATGCTTGGCTTCAATTGTTGTGGCGCTGTAGAGGTTAATCATTCCAATCGTAAAAAGAATTATCTGGATAGCAATAAGTCCCCAGTTAAAAGGCCTGGCATCTTCATCAAAAGTATAATTATTTTGTCCTACTTCTTCTGGGTTGGGTGATTCCATTGTGGAGTATCGCATTAACTATTCCCCTTCATCTTCAATCTGCTCCTTTTGTATTTGTCGCCTTTTAGCTGCCAACGCTTTTGGTCCATACTTGTCAGAAAAATATTTTGCAAGGTATGTACGTATTACTTCTCTTGCAATTGGCGCAGAGCCCGATGACCCGTGGCAAGAATGCTCAGTAAAAACAGCCACGGCAATTGCAGGGTTTTCCGTTGGAGCATAGCCGACAAAAACACCATGATCTCTTAAGTTAGGTGGCATTTCATTGCATTTTTTATACTTTTTATCTCTACCAAGTCTTACAACCTGAACTGTACCTGTTTTGCCTGCAAAATTAATTCCAGGAATTCTTTGCCAAAAAGCGGTTCCTTTATTTGAATTTACGGCGTTTAAGATACCTTCTTCGACAATTTTATAGGTCTTTTCGCTAATCGTTGCTTTTGATTTTATTTGAGGTTTAAATTCCTGGACCAATTCGCCTTCAGGTGTTTCAATTCTTTTTACAACATAAGGTGTGTAAAGCGTACCTCTGTTTGCAATGGCTGCAAACATATTTGCTAACTGTATGGTTGTTGTAAGCACAAAGCTTTGTCCAATAGCAACAGAAAGCGTTTCACCACCGATCCATGGTTGGTTTAGGGCCCTTAGTTTCCAAGCTTCTGTGGGAATAAGCCCTGGTATTTCACCAATTAATGGGACACCTGTTTTTTCTCCCAAGCCAAGGGCCTTTGCCCACTTGGCAATTTTATCAACACTTTTTAGTTTTTGTGAAACTCTGTAAAAAAATACATCGCAGGATTCTTCAAGAGCTTTCATAATCTTCATGTTCCCATGACCGTGGTGTTTCCAGCACCTGTAGATTCTATTACCTAATTTAATTTCACCCTTACAGTTAAACGTTGTTTCTTCGTCAATTGCGCCTTCTTCAAGTCCGGCAATCGCTGTTACAACTTTAAACACAGAACCTGGTGAATGATGATCTTGAATTGTTTTATCGCGCATTGGGCGGTCTTCGTTATTTATAAGGTCGCGCCAAAGGTCAGCAGGAATTCCTCTTGAAAAACTAGTCGTATCGAACGAAGGACGCGATAACATTGCAATGATCTCACCGGTCCATGGGTCAATTGCAACCATTGATCCAACTTTATCCCCAAATGCATTTACAGCGGCAAGCTGTATATCGTTATCAATTGTCAAAACCAAATTGTTGCCGGGGATTGCGGGTTTTGATGTGTCCTGACTTAAAAATCTGCTACCAGCTTCATTTTTTCTGATTCTTCTTCCTAGTGCATCAACTTCTAAAAGTTCCTGACCATCTTCACCAATTAAAACATCTTCCATTTGTTTTTCGAGGCCAAATTTTCCCATCATGTCGCCAAGACGATATTTTCTTTTACCGTTATTTAGGGAGTTGAGCTCGGATGAATGTACTTCACCAATGTATCCAAGCAAATGTGCCGATACGTCGCCAAAAAGGCTTGTGCGTTTAATTTCGGTTGTAATGGCCACGCCGGGCATATCAATTTTCCATGATTCAATTTTAGCAACTTCATCGCGTGAAAGATCTGTTTTTATTTTAATAGGAATAAATGCGGGCTGGCGCCTTGATTTTTTAAGTTCCCTGTAAATTATTGACTTTGAAATGCCGGAAGCTTTTGAAAGTTTACTGATAACTTCATCTTTATTTTTCGCTTCTCTTAAATACTGTGGCGTTATTTCCAAATCAAAAGCGGGCTGGTTATCAATGAGCAGTGTTCCCTGGCGGTCAAATATCATGCCCCTTGGGGCTGAAATTTTAACTCTTTTAATACGGTTTTCTTCTGAATACCGACGCATTTTATCGCCTTGAAGGATCTGAAGGTACGTTAACTTAATGAGTATTAATCCAAGGCCAAGCAATAAGGCGGCATAAAGATATCTAAATCTGTCTTGAAGTACCCTTATCTGTTCTTCTTGACCAAGAAATGCCATCTTTGACTACATCTCCTCAAGATTTAATTGATAATCATCGTATTCGGAGCGCTGGGCGCGCGGATCTTTAAATGTTTTCCAGTCAAAGTATTCAAAACCCTTGTAGAGCCAAATTGCAATGGCACCCTCCATCACTGCTCCTGGCAATAAAAGCGAAAATGTGAATTGCCATTGGTTGGCACTTAGGCCCATTAAGTGTAAAAATCCCAAGCCTAAAAGTTTCCAAAAAACAAATGTTAGTAAGGTCAGTGCTATTAGAGAAGGGTAGTTGCTGAGTAAAAAATAACGGTAATAAACACGCATTAAAAGGTAAATGCACATATAGGTTACAAGAAAGTATCCACTCGGAGCAGAAGAGTGGATTTCACTAATTTGTGAACAAATTAATGTTAATACGCCACCCTCAACAAACCCCCTTTTAAGGGCCAGCCATATAATGCCAAGTAAAACAACGTCTGGTTGCAAATAAATAAAAGGATAGTATGAAAACAGCGATGTTTGAACAGCTACACCTAAAAGTATAAGGAGAATAAAACCAGGTGTGTTCAAGTAGCGTAAAAATATATGTCTCACGGTTTTTTGACCTCTTTTGTTGCCTGGCCCTTGCTTTTCTCGGTTTCTTTTTTAACTAAATTTTCAAAAGGTTTTGTGGCGGGAGTGGTAGTTTTATTTAAATTTGTTAAGATAAGAACCTCTTCGAGTTTTGAAAAATTGACACTTGGAGTAAGCTCAACTTTCTGGCTGATACCATAGGGTTTTCTCTCAACTTTTGAAACATTACCAATCGGAACACCTTTTGGAAAAATACCGCCAAGACCGCTTGCAATTAAAAGGTCATCAACTACGACATCATCTGTTCGACGCATAAATTTTAACTGGCACAAATCGTCTGTCATTCCCTCAACGACCCCTCGGGCCCGTGAGCGCGCTACAATTGCATCAACTGAGGAAAGAAGATCCAGCACAGTTAGCACATCGGCAGAGTTGGGGGTTACACGCAAAACGCGGCCAACAATTCCTTCGTACGTAACAACGGGCATGTTTTTCTTTATACCGGCATTAGTGCCTCTATTTAGGCGTATTGCTCTGAATTCTGTTGAAACGTCTTTTGCAATAACTTTTGCAACAATAGATTCTAGATTAAATTTTTCCTGAAAGCCCAAAAGTTTTTTCAGTCTTATGTTTTCATTTTCCGATTCTCTGAGTTCTGCAATTGTTGACACAAGTTTTCTGTTTTCTTCGTGAAGGCGAATGTTATTTGAGTGTGTGTTCCACAAGTAAATGTAGCGCTGGAAAAAAGAAATTATATTGTCAAGCGACCACCGGATTGAAACCTGAATGGGGGATGTCATAAACACTATGGCTCTATCAAAAAAATAATAGTCTTTTGCTGTGCGGGTAGAAGTATCTATTGCCATTATTGGAATAATGAGAAAAAAGAACAAAATGATATAAAATCGATATTGTTTAATATATTTTAACATGCTTGGTCACATTTTATTAATTTATCGTACTGAGAGTTATGTTCAAGTGCAAGTCTACAGTTTTTATTATATAAATAATATTGATACAATTAGATTTTTGGAGGGCTAATATATGCTTGAAGGATGGAAACGTAAAACCAGTTCTGTTTTGATTTTTATACTCGTAGGAGCGCTTGTTTTTGTTTTTGCAATTTCCGGGGTTTTTTCGCCTAAATTTGATAAGGGCGGTGGGCAGATTGGAAGTGTTAATGGTGAGCCTATTTTCGCACGAGATTTTAGCAAAGCTTTAAACAGGCAGATTGAGAATTTCAAACGATTTTCGGGCGGTAAATTTGACGAGGCGCAGTTAAAACAATTTGGTATTTACAACATGGTTTTTGAAGAACTGGTGAATAGAAAACTTCTTGTGCAGGAGGCCAAAAGTTCGGGCGTATTGCCACCAGAGGAACAAATTAGAAGTGAAATTCAAAAAATTGATGCTTTTAAAGTAGATGGAAATTTTAACACCGCACAGTATCAGGCAATACTAAAGGCTAACGGTTTTACTCCCACACAATTTGAAAAATCTGTTGAGGAGGATCTTATTGTTCAGTCCTGGAACAAGTTTTTTAGTGATCAAGTAAGGGTTTCAGAGGGTGAATTAAAAAAAGAGTTTTTTTTAGATCGTGAAAGAAGAAAAATCGGTTACGTATTTATTACTCAAGAAGCACTTTCTCCAAAAAAAGATAAACAAAAGGAAGAAAAAGACAAAGCTGAACCTGAAAAGGATAAAAAAGAGGACAACACAAAGCTTCTTAACGAGCTTGCCTCTGATGTGCTAACAAAACTTCCAAAAGACGGCGTCACCCCTTCAAAAGACAGGGAAAAACTTATTGAAAAACTTTTAAAGCCTTACGATTTGAAGGTTCAAACGTCCCCATGGGTAACAAGAACCACAAATTACTTGGCCTCAGTTGGTGCAGTACCGGAATTATTGGATGACCTTTTTGCCAGCGATGTAAACACAAAATTCCCTACAAGTTATATTAAGGCTGGAGGGCGTTTGGTTGTCTGGTTAAAAGAAAGTGAAACTCCTGATATGGAAACTTTCAAAAAAGAACGTGATTCTTTGACTGAGCGAGTTAGGCAGCAAAAGGTTTCCGGGTTTTTTAAGGATTGGTTACAAACTGTTCGAAAAAAATCAAAAATCAAAAAAGATTTAAGTGCTTTTGAGTCAAGCTGATTAGACACATGTTTTGTCTCTTTAGTTTAAGTTAATAAGAAAAAAATATGGATTATGCCATTAGTGTTTGTAAAAAATTGGGTAGTGAATTTAAGAATCTTGATCTTATACGACCCATGCGTGCCGGACACTATGATTCTGGTGCCCGGTTAAACTATAATATTACAAGTGTTACCGGTGCTGTCGCCTTTCGGGCAACGTTTATTGTTGAAAAATTTGTTGGTGGTGGATTTGCGGGGCAGGTTTATAAAGTAAAACTTATTGATTTAAAACCTGAAGACGCAAAAATTGAAGGGCTTGAGGTTAACCAGTTCTATGCAATAAAGATACTTGTTCCTCCTTCATCTTTTTCACTTCTTTTTCGTAACGCGCTTTATTGGCTTGGATTTCAAGGTGCATTTCAACTTCAGGTCAATCCGGCGGCGTCAAGAGCCGGTGCTTTATGGCAAAAATTCATAAGACGTGCGGCTTTAGTTAAACTTAATTCAGAGGATTGTGTTGTAAATATTTTCGCCACATTCATTGATGAAGATATTGGCAGTACTGGCGAAATCAGTGAGTGGGTAGATGGCAGGACATGGCGCCTTGAGGTTAATGAATATCAGGATCTGCTTGATACCTGGTCAAGAAGTTTTTCACGCGGCAAGGAAGAAGTGTGGCAGCAACAGCAAAAAACGGATCTTGGATCGCCAGAGTACCAAGCAAAGAGAATATTTATGCATAAGTTTGTAAGCCTTTTGCATGATATCGGCGGGTATGAATTTGCAAGACAGTACGAATGGTCAACGTGCAAGAGCCAGCCGAATTGTTTGAAGCGGGAAGGGGTTAAAAATTCAAAAAATGATGGGCTAATTGCTGTTGATTTTAGAGCTGGTCTTGCCCTTTTGCCGTTTTTACCAATGAGTCCGGGGGATTTTAAGCTTATTATTGGGGGAATTAAGCGTGGAAGTCTTGTTCAGTTTGACAGGGGTGATATTTCAAAACTTGAAGCGTTTGTAAAAACTCATAAAAGTAAATTTGAAGACATGCTTCCGCTTCTTGATGAGCTAAAAACCGCCGAAGGAATATACAGGAACTCTGTTCCCGATATAACACATAATCATATTCGTCTGCTTTATGATTCAGTGCTTTGGTCCGTAATATTTAAAAGTGCCATAACCGGATGGCGCGTTTCAAATCTTATTGATGATAGTGGTTTGCATGAACTTCAAAATGATAGAGTAAAAGTTTTACTTTTTGCAGTACTTGGCCTAATCCCTGTTTTTGGAAATCCTATAAGGCGGTTTTGGCAGCACGATTTGTGGAGAAAACACTACACTGCAATGTTCACAAACAAAAAATATTTTTTAAGCTCCTTAAAGGGTAGAATAATTGAAATTTTATTGAACTGGTACAGAGATGGCAGGGTAGAAGAGGAAACTGCGCTAAAAATTATCAATAAATCTTATAAGTATATTTTTCATTTACCGTTTTCTTTTTTACCTGTTTCTTTTCACCGATTCTTTACAGACTTAGATTTTGCTAAACAAAAGCTTGCATACATTTTAGTGCGCCCCATAAGGTTATATTTTAATGCAAAGATGCGCGAAGACTGGCTTTTGGATATGGTGAATGACGGAAGACGCAAGCACCTTTTAACGAATGAGGACGCTGCAATTATTATATCTGAAATCAAGGAGCCGTTTATTCAAAAATACTTAAAAAGTCTTGCTGTGCATGTTTGCACGCTCCCTGTGACTCAGGTTGTATCTGTAACTATTGCAATTATTTTTGTATTTATGCACCCTGAAATGCCTCGTGCTTCGGCTTGGGCCGTAGGGCTTGGAATAATTGCCATATTTCAGGTAATACCAATTTCACCAGGTTCTCTGGTGCGTGGCCTGTATGTTTTGTACCTTGTTATTAAAGAGCGCAATTTTAAGGATTATAGTATTGCTGTTTTTTTGGGCTTTTTTAAGTATATTGGTTACCTGGCATTTCCAATACAAATGACACACAGGTACCCTGCTCTTGCTAGGTTCATGTCTGTTCACTGGGCAACAGAGGCCGTACATATTGTTCCTGTTTTTGGTGAGGGTGGTGCTCTGCTTGAGCATAAAGTTTTTACGTGGTTTTACAACTGGCCACTTACAATTCGAAGAAGAATGCAAAAAAGGGCAAAAATTCGGGCCGTTACACCCACAAGATACTGGCACATACCTGTAATCGCTGTTGCAACAGCCTTAATCTTTACTTGTGCCGATTTTTTTTATTTTAAACTCTATGGGGCGTTACCTTCTATGCAAAATTTATGGTGGCTTGCTTTTTTTGTGCCACTTGTTTGTGGTGGGGTGCTAACTGTGGCCGCAGGTGGCTTGCGTTTTAAATATCGTGTTTTTGGTGCTGTTTTTTGTGGAATTTTAAGTGGTGCATTTTTCACCCTACTAAGGGTTTTGGCTTTTCCTTTAAATTATCCACTTGATTCTGCACATCTTGTCCCACCGCTCTTATGGAGCATGTTTGTTTTTGCCGTATTTATGACTTTAGGTGTGGTTTTAACCGAACTAAGGTTACCAGAGCCTTCGTATTCTATGTCTGGCTCCAACTTAAAAAGAGACTAAATAGTCGCCCGTGAAAAACCCAGGCCACTTAGCTTTGGTAATTCCAGTTATTTTAAATTGTACGTTGTAGAGCTTGGATAAGTAACGTCATGCGTGGAGAATATATCCGGCGCATGCAGTATTTTCAGGGTAATAGTATGCGCGTACTTTGAGTCATTATTATTTGCTACACGACTAATCTGACTTTTTGCCCTGAAAACGCCACGTATTTTTTGCCCCTTTAGTCTTTGCCAGGTTGTTAGCGTTGTCCATGTAAGCGGATAAAATGGAAAGGCCATGCGGTAAGTGGTTGCAAGCCAGGGGTGAAATTCAAGATCAATTTTAAGATGTGGCCTGTCGTTAATAAAAGCAACCGCTCCAACAAGGGTGTAGACTTCTTCGTCAGCAAGTTCAACTTTCTGGTTTGTTGAAGAAAAAGGAATTGGTATAGAGCCCGGATCACCATCATCACTTTCAGGGTGTATATATTTTGCATTTAAACCATTCATTATAATGCGCGATGGCTCATGCGTATTTGCATAAGAGGTTGAAGATACAAACTGGGTTATCATTAAAGCTATGATTCCCACACACACGGATATGCAAATTAGAACTTTTGCATTTAGATGTTTCATACTTTGTTCTCCTTGTTTGGTGATTCAGGATCTGAAAAGTCTTCATTGTTGTCTTGTTGGTTACCAAGCAACTCGGCGCTATTCTCAGCTGTTATGAGTTGAAGCTTAAGTCCTGGGCAAAGGCGGTAGCCTTCTTTCCAGTTAAGTAAGTAACGTGGTTCGTGAACATTTGGTTCAATGAGTCGCCTTAGGCGGTTTATGTTGTAGTAAAGTTTGTTGTCGTGCGCCTCTGGTCTGTATTTTTGGTTCCAGACCCTTTCAATAAGATCTGATTTTGAAAGTCCACGGTCCGCGTCTTTGCTGAAATCCTGATAAGCTTGCGCTAAAACTTCAAGAATTCCTAAAAGAATATATTGTTTTCTTAATTGTATCTTGCCCTTTTCTCTGGTCTGAATAACACCGTTTTGAGTATCAATTGAAAGATCCACGGCCTGGGCATTTAATAAATTTCTTTCATAGCGTGAGCGTTCACGCAAAAACTCCATTTCAGGCCCCTTTGTGGCCTTATCCAGCAGATCAAGGTACCACGATGCCTGAGGATAATTTTGCTGGAGTCTTGAAACCCTTGCATAGGCACACAAAACATAAAGATACAGATACCAGTTGTGTTCTTCCAGGTAACTGGCGTTTGCTTTTTGGTACCAGCTTAGGGCCTTTTGTGGCTCCCCGTTTTTTTCCTCAAACTTTCCATAAATCATATAAAGGATGCCGTTTACGGAGCGTAAATTCTTCTTTTCATAACGATTAAGAAGAATTTTAAGAAGGTACTCTGCTCTTTTAGGCCTGTTTCTCCAAAATAAAATATTGGCAATTGTTGTCCAAGCGCGGGCAATCATATCCTTTTGCGAAAGTGTAAAGCTTACCTGGATGGACGAGGCACCAGATGTACGTTTTGCCTGTCTAATACAGGTTAAAAAATATTTTTGGGCCGTAAACCACTCTTTTTTGTGAAAAGCAATCGTACCCTTACAGTACCAAGCCATGGGGGGGGTATGATCAGGATATGCTTTTATGTGGTTATCCAGTTGGGTTGACCATTTTTTTATTGCCACGTCACACATGCTGTCAGCTGCGAGTCTTAATAACCCAGACATGGCTTCCATCATTGCGGGGAAGTTTTTTAACTTTTTTGCAAGTGCCAGTGCACTAGTTAAAATGGCGCGTGCCTCTTTAAGTTCACATTTTTCTGCATGTGTTTGCCCCATTTGTAAAAGGGCCGTAAGAAGGGCGGCATCTGTTTTAAGTTTTGAAGCACTTACTAAACCGGCGTAAGATTCAGGCATGTCGTTTATATAATCAAGTGTGCTTGTTCTTTTTGTGCTTGGTTTTGTCTCAGTGTCTTTTGTATACATTGGAGAATTTTTATAATCTGAGAACTCAATTTGTCACCAATTCTTGTTTTTTTGATTATGAAAAATCCTTTTGTGTGTAAACCGATCATGCTTGTTTACTTGCTTGTCCGTGTATGAGTCAAGTAGTGAACTTTGGTTTTGCGTTGCGTTTAGCATTTTTTTTGGACTCTGTGCCATTCCAAATTTATAGATGAAAAATAAATAAGGATTCAATATTTTTTTGTTGACAGTATAGTAATTTGCAGCTTTTTGGAGCTTAATAATAACTTTTTAATATTATTAAAAAAACATT
>CAZQUK010000036.1:0-14921 GCA_964596435.1 uncultured Oligoflexia bacterium | reverse complement strand
TTGAGTTTTCTAAACCACAAATTACAATTCTTCTTGGTGCCAGGCAGGTTGGTAAAACGACGCTGCTTGAGGATCTTTTTAATTTACAAAAAAACAAAAATAATTCTACCCATTACTTTAATCTTGAAAACCCAGAACACTTAAATTTGTTCTCAAAAACAAATACAGAAATTATTAAACACCTTACGGCTACCCAAAACAGCACATATTTTATTGATGAATTTCATTATCTTAATAATGCATCAAAAATATTTAAATCTGTTTACGACGAAAAAAGAAATATTAAAATATTTGCAAGCGGGTCTTCCTCTCTTGAGATACATAAACACCTGAAAGAAAGCTTAGTTGGAAGACAAAACCTTTATAAAACATATCCACTAAGTTTTTTTGAATATTCGCAATATAAAAATGACATTAATCATTATTTTCAATTTGGTGGCCTGCCTGGTACAATACACACATCTGATAAAGAGGAATCAATTTATCAATTACAACAAATAGCTGAAACCTACTTGTTAAAAGATATTAAATCTCTAATAAAAGAAGAAAATATAAGATCATTTAACCGGTTATTATTCTTTCTTGCTGAGCACCAAGGTAATATATTACCAACGACAAACCTTGCAAACGAAATCTCAATGACCTCAAGGTCTGTTTCCCGCTATTTGGATATTTTGGAAAACACGTTTATACTGCACTCTTTGTCTAGTTATTCCACCAACTACGTAAATGAATTAAAAAAATCAAAAAAATATTATCTCTATGATATTGGTGTAAGAAATCTTTTATGTAAGAACTTTGCTCCCATTAACAAACGGGAAGATATTGGAGTGTTAGCTGAAACCTTTATTTTCTTGATGCTTAAACAGCAACAGTCCCCAAATGTTGACTTGTGTTTTTGGAGAACAAAACAAGGAAATGAAATTGATTTCGTGTGGGTAATAAATAAAATTCCTGTACCAATTGAAGTAAAAACGACAATAAATAGAAAGAATATTTCTCATATTTTTAGTTTATTTTTTAATAAATATCCGAAATCTCCAATTGGTATACTTTTCAATAAAGACGTTAAAGATATTGTTAAAATTGAAAATAAACATATCCTTATTCTTCCCTGGCAGGAAGTTGATAACTTTAATTCACACATTGAAAAATATATGTATTTGTAATAGCTATCCTACTAGAAATGATATTTTTTACTTTCCAGCGTATTCCAAAACCAAAAGCAGAACAGATAAAACACCAATACCGTACATCATTGGGGCAATTTCGCGCCTACGGCCGGCCAATATAAAAAGTACCACGTGCGAAACAAACCCCCAAAGTATTCCTTGGGTGATTGAAAATGTAAGAGGGATCAGTATTATTGTTAAAAAAGCAGGAATCGTATCTTCAAGTTTTTTTAATGATAATTGAGACACGCTTTTAAACATCATTGCTCCAACCAGTACAAGACATGGCGCTGTGGCATATGCGGGGACCATGCTGGCAAGTGGTGCAATAAATAAAAAAGGTAAAAAGCAAAGTGCAGTAAATATGGCCGTAATACCAGTTCTGCCACCGGCTTCAATACCTGCGGCACTTTCTATATATGTTGTACCGGATGATGTACCAAAAAGACCAGCCGTTAAGGTTGCAAACGCATCAACTATAAGACCCTGCTTTAGGTTTTTTGGCTGATCGTCTTTATCAAGCATCCCTGAGGCCTGCGAAACACCAATAAATGTTGAAACGGAATCAAATAAATCAGTAAAAAAAAGTGAAATAATAATTGGAACAAACGAAAACTTAATGGCACCAAGCACATCAAGCTTAAAAAATACTGATGAAAAATCAGGTGTTGAAAAAATCTTTTCGGGCGTGTGTACAATTCCTAAAATAAGACCAAGTATGGTTACAACTACAATACCAATAATGAATGCTAGTGGGTCCTTGTGACTTAAGCGCCAAATCATTATAATTGTACCAAGAATTGCAAGACCAACAGAGCTTGAAAATTCACCAAGTTTTACAAAAGTTACAGGATCAGAAACTATAAACCCTGCATTTTTAAGTCCAATAAATGTTAAAAACACACCAATGCCTGTGGCGATTGCAAACCTTAAGCTTACCGGTATTGCCTTGGCAATTAGTACACGGACGGGAGTAACTGAAACTAAAATAAACAAAACACCTGACCAAAAAACCATACCAAGAGCAACTGGCCAGGCAACTCCATGGCCCAAAATAATAGAAAAAGTAAAAAATGCATTAATGCCCATTCCTGGCGCCACACCATATGGGAGCTTGGCGTATATTCCCATAAAAAGTGTCATTAAAAAACAAATTAATACTGTTGCAGTTAAAGCGCCGCCAAATGGAATGCCTGTTCCTTGTGTGGATAAAATTGATGGATTCACAATTATTATATATGACATTGTGAAAAATGTTGTGATGCCTGCAATGATTTCAGTTTTAAGATTTGTTTTATCTTTGGTTTTTGTTGTCATTCTTTTTCTTTCTCCGGGGTTTGGTCAGAAGTGGTTTCTGATTCGGTTTCATTATCGTCAGTGGGCCAGGCACCCTTATTTTTTAGATCCTCTCTCATGTCGAGTGGTATTGATTTGATTGAATCATACATATCTTTTCCAAGATCGATTAATTCATCATCAATATTTCTGATTTTTTTATTAAGTTTTGAAGGGGTTTCTTTGGCAATACCAACAACATCTGGCATTGCTTTGTGTTTTGCACCAACAGGTTGCAGTGGTTCGGGCAGACCATCGTCGGACATATAAAAAGGTTTTGGTAGAAAGCCGCCAAGAAGTGCTTGTGGTGGGGTAGGGAGAAGTTTTAGTTTTCTTGCAAGCATAACAAGGTCAAGTCCGCCCAGTACAATGTGGTCGGTGTAAGCGTGCGCAATATCAACGGCCCAACCAAAACTGAAGATCCATGGGTCCACTTCAAGTCCAAGCGTATCGTGAGTTCTGCCCTTAAGGCCCGTGGTTCGTGAGGTTTCATAATATACGCCACCGTAAATTTGAACCTTTAAATTTTTAAAATCAATTGGTGTATAAGATGCGCCAAGTCTTGGTTGAATAGATATTTTTTGACCAGTGAGCCGTGTCTGGTCGGCCATAGGCGTTGTGACAGGTGTTGTTCCATAAAAATAAAGTCCAACCCCAAGTCTGAAAAACCTATTAGGTATCCAACCGGCACCCAAGTAAATTCTTCTTGGTGTATGAACTGGTTGAAAAAAATTTGTAATGTATGGGATTGAGGCGTTGGTACCGTCACTATTTGTTGGCCTTGAGTAATTGATTTCAGGTGTGTAGCTTGCACCCAGTAAAAAACGTTTTGGGAATTTGTAAATTGCACCGGCAGAAATTCCAAATTTATAAGATTCTTTTGCAATATCGACAGTATTTGGATTTTTAATTGTGGCAGATTGCTGGGCCTTTCCGTAAATCAAATCAAGACCAAGCGACAAGCTTTTTCCAAAAAACACTCGGCCCACGGAAAAATGATTTTCCACAATTTTTAAGTGTGTGCGTATTGAATGAAGAAGCGAGTTTACTTCATATGCCTGACTTTCACTATGAACCGTAAAGTATCCGGCTCGAAACCCCCACGGAAAAATCCCGGCGCCCATCCCGCCGCCGTTACCATAGAAGCGTTCATTAAGATCCTGAATATATGCGTCTGAAATATAATTCGATGAAAACTGGACAATGAGCCCATCGTTGGTCATGGCAAGGCCCGCGGGGTTTTGCATTGATGAAATTACAGAGTCTGCCATGCTAACTAAGGCACCGGCCATGCCAACGGTTCTTACGTCACCACGAATTGTATTTGAAAAACCTGTGTAGGGCTTTTCTCTTAAGGAATATGGTAAGGAGCGGGCACAGGTATTTTGCTGGTTCAGCATAAAAAAAGCAAAAATAAAAATTATAATTATTTTCGCTTTGAAAAAAATAACGCTCCTCATATAGTTGTCTCTATAAAACATATAAACAGTTTTTTTTACTAAAGTCCACACTTGTCTGATTTGAGTCTATCAAAAGGTAATGCTTTATTTTTCGCTCTATTCCTTTTTTTGTTTTTCTTCAATTTGATGGGCTTTTTCACAGGCACACAGATCAGAGCCACATTCGTGGTCATGCTTTATTCCTGTAAGGGCCTCTGAGCATTTTTTATGTTTAACCTCTTTTTGCCTTCCAAAAATAAGCCCTAGAGCCATGGAAAAACCAAAAAGTATAAAAACACTTATTGTTGAAATAACGATAACAATAATAACCATTGGATGAGTTGTTTTCACTTTTTTGGCTCCTTAAAACTAATTGTTAATTAATTTCTTAAATTCCGGGGTGAACTTTTCAATAAACCTTGTTTGTTCTTTAATAATAAAAAATACGACAAGTTTTTCTTTTATTGCAAGTGCGTAAGCTTTTTCAAAACCAAGAACCATTAGGCCCGTGGCTAGTGCATCTGCTTTCATGCACTTAGGGTCAAGTACGGTAACGGAAGCCAGTGTATGCGTTATTGGATAACCGGTTTTAGGATCAATCATGTGTGAATAGCGTTTGCCGTTCTGTTCAAAATAGTTTCGATAATCGCCAGATGTTGCCATCCCAAGCCCACTTAAATTTATTACTCTTTGAATATTTCTTTTACTGCTGTCGGGTTTTTCAATTCCAATTTTCCAAAACATATTTTTTTGGTTTTTGCCCTTGGCTCTTACTTCGCCACCTATTTCAACCATGTAGTGACCTATACCTTTTGTTTCAAGAAATTCTGCTACGTAATCAACCCCAAAACCTTTTGCAATACCAGATAGGTCTATGTAAATATCAGGAAGCTCCTTTTTTACAGCGGGAGGATTATTTTTGGTCTTAATTTTCATAAAACCTATTTCGTTTTTAATTTTATTAATGTCGTTACTTGATGGAATTTTTTCGGGCATGCTTTTAGGTCCAAACCCCCAGAGATTAACAAGTGGACCCACTGTGATATCAAAGGCCCCTGAGGTTAAGTCTGCAACATTTATGGCTTCACTAATAACGCTTTCGGTTTCTTTTGAAACGTTAAACCATGTTGTTTTTTTGTACTGATTAAAACGTGAAAGTTCAGAATCTTTTTTGTAGGTGGACATTAAATTATTGATCTTTTCAAGCTTCCCCGTGATTTCAGAGAAAAGTGTATCTAAATCAATATTCACTGGGAAGTTTACAATTTTAATTGAATAAGATGTTCCCATCGTGGCGCCCGTGAATTCTTTTAAATTTGCTCCATTGTTTGACTGGCAGGCAGAAACAAACAGAACAAAAAAGAGGAATAAGAAATGTTTTAAGGAAATTTTCATAAACAAAAACCTTGTTAAATTATACCGAGGCTTCGATTATTATAGGGCTGGTGCAAACGCGCCCAGATAGTTTTCCCCCACCTTCCATGTAGGGATAAAAACAGGAAGAAAAAAAAGTTCTCGCGCATGGATAGCCCAAAGCGAGCAAAGACAGGATGTCTGTCTTTTTTTTCTTCCTGTCTTTTATCCCCCAAAATCATCAAAAAATATGTTCTCTTTTTCAACACCAATACTGTCAAGCAATTTAAGTACGGCTGCGTTCATCATCGGAGGGCCACAAAAATAGTATTCAATATCTTCTGGTGCCGGATGATTCTTAAGATAATTGTCATACAGAACCTGATGGATGAACCCCTTAAGGCCTGTCCAGTTGTCTTCTGGTTGAGGCTCTGAAAGCGCCAGGTTCCAAGTAAAGTTTGGATTTTCTGAAGCAAGTTTATCAAACTCATCGTTATAAAATGATTCTCTTAAGCTTCTTGCTCCATACCAGTAAGAAATTTTTCGTTTTGATTTAACGCGTTTAAATAAATCAAAGATATGAGAGCGCATTGGTGCCATACCAGCTCCACCACCAATATAAACCATTTCAGCATCAGTTTCTCTTACAAAAAATTCGCCATAAGGCCCGGAAATTGTAACTTTATCTCCAGGTTTACGGCTAAAGATATATGACGACATTATTCCTGGCGGTACGTTTGGAAGATTTGGCGGAGGAGAGGCTATCCTAATGTTTAATTTAATAAGGCCCTTTTCTTCAGGGTAATTTGCCATGGAATACGCACGTATTGTGTGTTCCGTAACTTTTGAAGTATAGCGCCAAACATTAAACTTATCCCAATCTTCATGGTATTCTTTTTGAATATCAAAATCCTTGTAATGAATTGTGTGGGGTGGACACTCAATTTGTATATAACCACCGGCTCTGAAATTAACACTCTCGCCTGGTGGCAGTTCAATAACAAATTCTTTAATAAATGTTGCAACGTTGTTGTTTGATTTAACGGTGCATTCCCACTTTTTAACATCAAAAACTTCTGCTGGAATTTCAATTTTCATGTTGGCTTTAACTGGAACCTGACAAGAAAGTCTTACACCTTCTCTGGCTTCTTTTCTGTTCATTGCAGAAAGCTCCGTAGGAAGTATGTCTCCGCCACCTTCTTTGACTACTACTTTACATTGCCCACATGTGCCGCCACCGCCACATGCGGAGGAAACAAATATTTTTTGTGAAGCTAGTGTTGTTAAAAGTTTACCACCAGTTGAAACCGTTAATGTTTTATCTGGTGCATCGTTAATTTCGATTTTTACATCGCCGCTTGCAACCAGAAGTGTCCTTGCATAAATAATTAAAAAGGACAGTGCCAGCACGATGAGTGTAAACATTATTACGCCAAGTAAGATTTGAGTCATCACAAGCTCCTATAGTTGAATTCCTGAAAAACACATAAACGCCATGGCAATTAAGCCAACAGAAATAAAAGTTAACCCAAGGCCCCTGAGTCCAGCTGGTGGGTTTGAATATCTTAACTTTTCGCGGACAGCGGCAAGAGCAATAATGGCAATTGCCCAACCTGCTCCTGAACCGATCCCGTAGGTAACGCTTTCTGCAAAATTATAATCTCTTTCGACCATAAATAGCGAACCTGCAAGAATTGCACAGTTAACTGTTATGAGTGGCAGAAAAATTCCAAGGGCGTTGTACAGAGAAGGTACAAATTTATCGAGGATCATTTCAAGAATTTGAACCATTGCTGCTATAACACCTATGTAACTTATTAAACCAAGAAAGGTTAGATCCACTGGTGGTAAGCCCAGCCAGTTAAGTGCACCTTCCGTTAAGATGTACTTGTAAATAAGGTTATTGATTGGAACAGTTATTACCTGTACTACAACGACGGCAACTCCAAGTCCTGTTGCCGTGCTAACTTTTTTAGAAACGGCAAGAAAGGTACACATTCCCAAAAAGAAAGAAAGTGCCAGGTTTTCAAGAAAAACTGATTTTACGAATAGACTTAAATAATGTTCAAACATTTTAATTACCCTCTTCTATTAATTCTTTTTTCCAGGTTTTAAGTCCCCATATAAAAAAGCCAATCAGAATAAAAGCACTTGGTGCAAGAAGCAACAATCCGTTTGGCTGGTACCATCCACCTTCTGTGGTAAGTGGCAAAATGGAGTGTCCAAGTAGTTTGCCTGAACCTAAAAGTTCTCTTATGACGCCAACAGCTATTAAGACAACGCTATATCCGAGTCCATTTCCGATTCCATCCATAATACTCAAGCCAACTCCGTTTTTCATGGCGTAGGCCTCAGCGCGTCCAAGAACAATACAGTTTGTAATAATTAGTCCCACAAAAACTGAAAGCTGTTTTGAAATTTCAAAAGCGTAGGCTTTAAGAAACTGATCAACAATAATAACAAGCGAAGCTATGATTGCCATTTGAACAATTAACCGAATACTTCCAGGAATAATGTTTCTTATTGCACTTATTGCTGCATTTGAAAAAACAGTTACAACTGTTACCGCAATAGCCATGGTTATAGTGGTTTCAAGTTTTGTTGTAACAGCAAGTGCCGAGCAGATTCCAAGCATCTGAACTGCAATTGGGTTATTTGAAAAAATTGGTTCAACAAGGGATTTTTTTACTAGACTCATGATTAAATTTCCCCTTCTTTTGCATTTCTAATTTTTTTAAGAAACGGACCATATCCGCTTTCTCCAAGCCAGAATTGAATTAAATTTGTGACCCCACGGCTTGTTAGTGTGGATCCTGATAATCCGTCAACTTGGTAAATAGAATTTGGGTTTGAAGGATTTACAGCACCTTTAATTAGAGCAATTTTAGGCTCCCAGTTTGGATCATATGCTCTTTTACCGGGCCATAGTGCTTTCCATCTCGGGTTATCTACTTCGCCGCCAAGACCTGGGGTTTCGCCGTGCTCATAAAACGCGAAATTTTTAATGGTTGTTGTATCAGCGTCAAGCGCTAAAAAACCGTACATTGTTGACCACAAGCCTTTTCCATGAACCGGAAGTATTATTCTTTGAATCGATTCGTTCTCGTCGCGGAGTAAATAAACAAACCCGTAATTGGATCGACTTTTAATACTGGCCATATCCTGATTTGCTGTAAGAATGGTGCTTTTTTCGGGATCTTTTTCGGCCTTTCTTGGATCAAAACTATCAACATCAAAGTTTTCAACAACCGAGCCTGTTCTTATATCAATAATGTTTGTTTCAATTTTTTTATAAAGGAAATCAACATCAACCTTATTGCCGGGTTTAATGAGACCAGCAGCGATTAAAATATTAATTTTCTTTTCCAGAACCTTATTTAAGTCCTGTTGGGGTTTTAATTTTACGGCGGCCGTGGAAACAAATATTGAACAAACAATACATATTCCAAGCGCCACAGTTAGTATTTTTCCCATGGATTCTTTTGAGCTAGACATGTCGTAGTGCCCTTCTTTTAGTGTTTACTTTAACTACATAATAATCAATAAGTGGTGCAAAAGTATTACCAAATAGAATTGCAAGCATTGTTCCTTCCGGAAACGCCGGATTTACAACTCTAACCAGAACAACCATTGCGCCAATTAAAAAACCATAAATATACTGACCGGTTGTTGTAACAGCAGAAGACACAGGGTCCGTTGCCATAAATACTAATCCGAAAGCAAAACCACCAAGAACTATGTGCCAGTGCGGTGGCATGCCAAACATTGGGTTAGTTGAGCTGCCAATAAAGAAAAAAAGTCCAGATAAAGCAACTGCACCTGCAAGCATGCTAATCATTACCCGCCACGAAGCAATACCCGTTATGGATAAAAATATGGCGCCAATTATACAGGCCAATGTGGATGTTTCGCCCATTGATCCCTGAATGGTTCCCAAGAACGCATCGGTCCAAGTCATAACGGCGGTAATACCTGGCATTCCTTCAACGGCGCCAATACCAAGAGCTGTCGCGCCACTAAAGCCATCAACAGCTGTCCACACAGCATCGCCTGATATGCCGCTAGGATATGCAAAAAATAAAAAAGCCCTTGCTGTAAGCGCCGGGTTCAAGAAGTTTCTTCCTGTTCCACCAAATATTTCCTTACCAATTACAACACCAAAAGATGTTCCAATTACAACCTGCCAAAGTGGAATTGTTGCAGGTAATGATAGTGGTAAAAGAAAAGCTGTTACAAAGAAACCTTCATTCACTTCGTGTTTTCGTATAACCGCAAAAAGGACTTCCCAAACACCACCTGCAGCAAGGCAGACTATGTATATGGGCACAAAATAAAGTGCGCCAAAGAATAAATTGCCCGTAATGCAGTTAGGATCGTACTTGTAGTTTAACAGACTGAAAATTGCACCTCTCCATGCGTTGGGTTCAAAAAAACCCCAGCCGGAAAGTGCTGGCCAAGTAGGAACACCCAGCTTTACCATTGCAAGATTTGCCTGAAGGCCGGTGTTATACATAGCCATAAAAATGCAGGGGAGAAGTGCAACAATGACCATGGTCATTAAGCGCTTGAAATCTATTCCATCCCTTACATGTGGAGCTTTTGAAGTGACATCTCCCGGAGAATAAAACAGCGTATCTCCGGCTTCAAAAAGCGGATAAAGTTTTTCTAGTTTTCCTCCCTTTTTAAAGAGAGGCTCAAGTTTATCGAGGAAGCTTCTTAGAGGTTTCATCATCCTTCCTTTTCTATGGTGGTGAGGTTATCGCGTAGCATTTGACCATATTCGCCTTTTCCGGGACATACAAAAGAACATAGTGCCAAGTCTTCTTCATCAAGCTCAAGACATCCGAGTTCTTCTGCACTTTCAAGGTCCGCAACGGCAAGAGACTTTAGTAAAAATGTTGGAAATATATCAAGCGGCATCACCTTCTCGTAAGAGCCAATTGGCATTATTGAACGTTTGCCGCCGTTTAGATTCGTATTTAGGGGAAGTTTTTTTCCAGGGAAAAAACAGGAACCTAAAACTCTTTTTAATGAATATTTACTAAAAGATGGCATTATCCAGCCAAAAAAATCTCTTTTCCTGCCTTCACTAAGAGCGGTGATCTGCAAATGATACTTACCCAGATAGGCAAGTGCACCAACTGCCGTTCTACCCGAAAGTACAGAGCCAGAAATCAGTCTGGTGTTACCGTTATCGACGTTGCCGGCAAGGAGTTCGTTAATATTGGCGCCAACGATTGTCCTAATGAGCCTTGGGTTCTTAACAGACGGTCCAGCAATTGCTATCACTCTTTCAAAATCAGGTTTGCCAGTTAGAAAAAACTGACCAATTGCCATAACGTCCTGGTAGTTAACGTACCAGACAGTTTTCTTTTTTCCCACAGGGTCAATAAAGTGGATATGTGTTCCAGGCAGCCCCGCAGGGTGTGGCCCCTTAAAGGCAACAGAATTAACAAAAGCAAGATCGGACCCTGGAATTTCAACGTTAGGGGCATGACAAAGGTGGACCTTACCATTCGTCAGCCTGGATACTACCTTCAGGCCTGCAACGAAAAGATCTGGTCTTTCTTTAATAATAAGGTTGGCTCTTGCAGCAAGTGGATTTGTGTCCATTGCAGTAACAAAAATAGAATTTGGAGTAGAGCCAAGTGCCGGTGTTTTGCTAAACGGGCGGGTTCTAAAAGAACTCCACATGCCAGCGTTATTAAGGTTCTCTTCCACTTTATCGCGCTCAAGTTTTGTGATTTGTTCGGATGAATAATTTTTAAAAGTTTCACTCTCATCGCCATCAACATTTATTACTATTGATTGGAATGCGCGTTTTTCCCCGCGGTTTATTTCAAGAACACTTCCGCTCACTGGTGAAGTATATTTTACACCCGGATTTTTTTTGTCAGTAAATAAAAGGCTTCCTTTTTTTACACGATCTCCAGCATTTACGGCCATTGTTGGTTTCATTCCGATGTAATCGGGACCAATAAGGGCAACGGTACTTGTTTTTTGTGCATCTGAAATTTCCTGCTTTGGTTCACCTTCTATTGGAATATTAAGTCCTTTTTTGATTTTTATTATTTTGGTGTTTTTCTGCATCTGATGACCTGCTTTTATGCGTTTAGGGTTATTAAGTTACGGATGAATAATTAATACACCTAAAAGCTAAGGAATCCAAAAAAAAATTATAAGTATTTTTAAACTCAAAACGTTGTGGGGTGGTGCACAAAAAAACTACAACGAGTCTTTCAAAATAATGCGATGCATTTTTTTTTAAAAATTTTAATTATTTTTTAAAAAAAGTGTGATCACTGAACAAGAAAAGTGTTAATAGACTTAGAATCACAAAAAACAACTTAATCCTTTTGGGGGTTTCTAATGGACAAAAAAATTTCTCAGTTAACTGCAACGATATACAAAGAAGGTGTTGAAAAGGCAGAGGAGAAAGCAAAGCAGATAATTGCTGACGCTAAAACTCAAGCCGCTCAGATCATTAATGATGCAAAAAAAGAATCAGAAAACATAATCTCAAGCGCTGATGCTCAGGCAGAAGAACTTAAGAGAAATGTAGCATCTGAAATTAAACTCTCCGGCCAGCAGGCTCTGAGTGCAATAAAACAAAGAATACTCGATGTTATTACTGCAAAAGTTGTTGACGGAAGTGTTAAATCTGCTCTTTCTGATTCAAACACAATGAAAGAATACATAAAAAGTATTGTTCAAAACTGGAAAGTATCAAACGGTGTTGCACCTAAACTTGAAATTTTACTTCCGGAAAACAACAGGGAGGAATTGGAAAGATCCCTCACTGGTGGCCTTAGTAAAATACTTAACACCGGTTATTCCGTTTCTTTTTCAAAAAACATTCGTGGTGGTTTTCAAATAGGACCAAAAGACAGCTCATACAAAATTAGTATGACCGATGAAGATTTTATCGAGTTTTTTAAGGACTATTTAAGACCCAAAACAAAAGCCTTCCTGTTTGACGAAAAATAATTAATCGGGGGCGCTTTTAGGACCATTAGCTGAATGGATAGGTACGATGTCTAAAAATTATTACTATCTTGTTTCTGGTCTGCCAGAGGTAACACTTGATGGCAGCAAAAAATTTCCAGGTGTTTCTGAATTTGTAGCTGAGGTTAAGGATGAGCTTTGTGAAGAGGACGCTAAACTTCTCGAACTCTTACTATACTACTATGACAACAAAAACCTTGTTTCCATAATTGAAAAGGACCTCGATAAGGTTCTCGAGCATATAGATCCAGAGTTTGACACTAGAGGTAATTTTTCAAGAGATGAATTAGAAAGGGAAGTGAAGTTTCCCGATCTCGTTCCAGATTACATGAAAAATTACATAGAGGCACGCAAAGAGGGTGTTTCACTTTTCCCG
The DNA here is from genome assembly GCA_964596435.1 of uncultured Oligoflexia bacterium. Classification (GTDB taxonomy): domain Bacteria; phylum Bdellovibrionota; class UBA1018; order UBA1018; family CAZQUK01; genus CAZQUK01. Next base: position 2,241 of record CAZQUK010000036.1, on the reverse strand, counting down.
GGCTACACGTTTGATGATCAATTAAGTTGGCTATATTATGATTCGGTTTCATCTCATGAAAACGCTTTTATTAAGGATTGGTTTTCGTTTGAGCTAAACTTAAGAAACGTACTTGCAGGGCTTAATTTCAGAAAAATGAGCAAAAGGAGCCGCCCACAGCGGGTTGACCCTAATGACTCAAATAACATTATTGAAGACACCTTTGCACTTGGCAACGTAGTTATTGGCAGGAACGATGTTGCTGATCTGATTCAAAAGAGTAATGCTCCTGATTTTTCTGTTTCTTCTGTTTTTCCATGGGTTGAAAAATTACTTGCAATAGATTCGAGCAATTTAATTGAGTGGCAAAAAAACGTCGATATGCTCAGGTGGGATGCATTAAACGAGTTTACAACTTTTACATATTTTCAAGTCGAAACAGTTTTAGCTTTTTGCATTAAGCTTGGAATTGTTGAAAGGTGGCAAAAACTTGATCCAGCACTTGGTCAGGAAGCAGCAAACAGACTTTTAGCTGAATTAAGGTCGGGGGTTAAAATTTCTTAAGTTAATTAATTTAAACAATAACGAGTCAAGGCTCGGGAGGATAAAATGAGCGAACAAAAACAAAAAATGACACAAACAAAAGGCGCGGTTGTTAGTATTGTCGCTAACCTTGTCGCTATTAAAGTAGATGGTCCTGTTGGTCAAAACGAAATTTGTTACATTGACTTGGGTGGCACAAAGCTAATGGCCGAGATTATTAAAATCGTCGGCGATTTTGCTTATGTGCAGGTTTTTGAAAGTACTCGTGGTTTAAAAATTGGTAGTACCGTTGAGTTTACAGGAAGAATGCTTGAAGTAACACTTGGACCAGGCATGCTTTCAAAAAACTATGATGGTTTACAAAATGATCTTAATAAAATGACAGGCGTGTTTTTACAGCGTGGTGAATACACGGCCCCACTCGATAGAGAGTCAAGATGGCACTTTGTTCCTGAAGCAAAAGTTGGTGATGAAGTTCAGGCTGCAAGCTGGCTTGGTGAAGTTAAAGAGGGTTGGATGCCGCACAAAATTATGGTTCCTTTTGATTTTAAGGGACGTGCGAAAATTAAATCAATCGTATCAGAGGGTGACTACTCTCTTTACGATACACTTGTCACAGCGGAAGATGAAGCAGGTGAAATTCACGAAATTAACATGGTAATGAAGTGGCCGGTTAAGCTTGAAATTAAATCCTACAAACACAAACCACGTCCATTTAAGGTGCTTGAAACTTCTGTTAGAACCATTGATACCCTTAACCCAATTACTGAAGGCGGAACAGGTTTTATTCCTGGCCCATTCGGTTGCGGTAAAACGGTGCTTCAACACTTAATTTCTAAAAATGCTGAAGCCGATCTTATCATAATTGTAGCATGCGGTGAGCGCGCAAACGAAGTTGTTGAAATTTTCACAGAGTTCCCGGAACTTGTTGATCCAAGAACGGGTCGTAAACTCATGGAAAGAAGTATTATTATTTGTAACACTTCAAACATGCCGGTTGCAGCTCGTGAGGCTTCTGTTTACACGGGTATGACAATTGCTGAGTATTACAGAATGATGGGTCTTAAGGTTCTATTACTTGCAGATTCCACATCGCGCTGGGCCCAGGCACTTAGAGAAATGTCAAACAGAATGGAAGAACTTCCGGGCCCGGATGCTTTTCCAATGGACCTTCCGGCAATTATTGCAAACTACTATGCAAGAGCTGGTTTCGTTTATCTGAATAACGATAAATCAGGTTCAATTACATTTATTGGAACGGTTTCGCCTGCTGGTGGTAACTTAAAAGAGCCAGTGACTGAATCGACTAAAAAAGCGGCTCGTGCTTTTTATGCTCTGGCACAGCACCGCTCGGATAGTAAGCGTTATCCTGCCATTGACCCAATTGAGAGTTATTCAAAATATCTCGAATACGATGAGGTTATTGAATTTCTTGATCAGAGAATGGAAAAGGGCTGGGTTAAAAAGGTCAACAAGATAAAGGACCTTTTACTTCGCGGAAAAGAAATTCAGGATCAGATTAATATTCTTGGCGATGATGGTGTTCCAGTTGAGTACCATATCAATTTTAATAAAGCAGAAGTTTTTGACTTTGTGATTTTGCAGCAAGATGGCTTTGATAAAATTGATGCTTCCTGCCCAATGGACAGACAAAAATACATGGTAAATAAGATTCTTGATATTTGCGACTCAGAATTTAATTTCGACAATTTTGAAGCT
>CAZQUK010000035.1:3768-15065 GCA_964596435.1 uncultured Oligoflexia bacterium | reverse complement strand
GGCTTTTTCTATCTATTTCGTCTAGACACTTAATTTTTTTTGCTCAATTGGGGTAAAAAGGTTTCCGTTACAACCTCGTGGTATTTTGTGGCCGGGTTCCATTCTTTAATACTAATTCCGTTAAGAATACCGGTAAGGCGCGATTCACTAAGCAACCTTCTGGCTACACCTTGAAGACCGTGCCCAAACCTTTTTGTTGTAATTTCTTTAGCGTATGTTGGAGACACAGTGTATGCGATATCTGAAAATTCAAGCAGACCCTTTAAAAAATTAATTTGTCCATAAAACTCAAAACCGTTAGGACCATCACCCCACAGGTGTTCAGGTTTCAGTCCTATAAAACCAAACGTATTCATATCGAACAAACCTTGGTAACCAAGGTTATGAATCGCCGCTATTACTCGTGGAGTTTTTTTGCCAGCTTCCCTGGCTTCTTTTATGAAACTTGCAATGGGACCCCCAACCCAATCATTAATTATTACTATGTCAAAATTTTCACTCAAAATATATTTTGATACGGCTTTTCCCCAGGCGCCAAATGCTTGGCCCTGATCGTGGTTTGTGTAAACTTTTTTACCGGGCTCAGGTGGTGTGTTTTCAAAGTAATTTTGAGTTTCGTTGTATGCTTTATGTTCAAAAAGAACAGTTTTAACGCCAGTTGTGGGGTTTATAAAAATATTTTTTTGAAAAGTGGCCGCTTCAAGCCAGCGATCACCAGATCTATTTAAATTTACAGTATAAGTACTTGTTGTTTTTTTAATACCACCTAACGTTTTTTTAAGTGTCGTATAGTGTGGCATTATTATTTCTACGTTTATACCACCTGCTTTTAATCCCTCGGCAAGTCCAGATGTTGCATGCCCAAGACCACCAGTAAAAAAAACACCCGTCTGCTCTGCACTTACAATAAGAACTCGAGGTGGCTTGTTTGTAGAATAACTATTGAGGGGAAAAATTAGAGACACGGCAATAAGGGAAGCGGCAAGTATTCCGTATGCCCTTGCGCCACTGTTTTTATTTGTCATGATGCATGGCAACATAACAATACCGCAGCGCGTCGTCAAGAATAAAACTACGCTATTTTGGACTCGAATGGCGGACTCCCACCAACTGGCCAGCTTGCGAGCGTATGCGTAGCGTTTAAATTATTAGCCGAGTAAAACAAAATTCAAGAATTGATGGGGCTGCCTTAAAATACGCTGGTATCGTGCCAATATTATTGCATAATTAAAATTCCATACACCTACATGTAGACCAGCTTAACCTAAGCCTGGCCGTAAGAATGCAAGCCCGATAGCAAAATATTAACTCCCAAATAAGTGAAAATTACAGAAAAGAACCCAATAAGTGAAACGTACGCAAGTTTCTGCCCTTTCCACCCTTTTTGAAGTCTTAAGTGTAAATAGGTTGCATAAATTAACCATGTAATAAGTGACCAGGTTTCTTTTGGATCCCAACCCCAATATCTGCCCCATGCGTAGTGCGCCCAAACAGATCCGGTAACAATAACGAGAGTTAAAAGAGGGAACGATACTATTATGGTTTTATAACCCAACTGCTCAAGAAGGTCCTCGCGCTTTAGAAAAGATAAGATTAAATCATATTTATAAAATAAAAAACTATTAATGATAACGCTTGAAAGTCCCAAAAGTATAATTCCAAGTTTGTATGGGTTTGAAGAAAACGAAATTTCCTTTGTGGTAAAAAAAGCAACAAAGACCCAAAGTACAAAACCAAGATAAGCTAATGAGCAAACGGTTGTTGTAATTTTTAAGTACCGACCAATTGACTTAGTGCCAATTGAGTCTTTTACATGTAAAAAAATGTTTAGTGCAAAAAGAAGAGCTGACACTAATAAGAAAAACCTAAGACCAGGAATATATCCAATTTCATCCGAAACTGTAACCTGTGCGTACATTTCAATAACTTTATTAAAACCAAACGGTTCTAGTAAAAAAATAGATTTTCCACCAACCACCAACAAACAGAAAAAGGCAAAAACATCAAACATGAGGCTAATTAAAGCTTTATTGGTTTGTGCCTTTATTAAATATAAAATTGAAAAAACTGCTGATATTAAAAATAAGCCGTAAGAAAAAGAAGCAAAAAACACATGAAAATGCAGCCACCAGCTTTGTAGGGCAGGAACCAGTGGTTCTATTTCCTTGTTTCCAGATATTGAAGCAATACCCATTCCAACCAATACAAAAATAATTACAAAAACCGCGGCAAAATGTATTTTGTATTTTCTATCTATATACAAATATACGAGCACTACACCCCAAATAAAAAACACCATTGACTCATAAAGGTTTGTCATTGGCGGGTGGTTAATTCCGGCAATAATCCATCTAAGCGTTAGTCCCAAAGTGTGAGAAACAAACCCAAGCAGCAAAACAACAAAACTGATGTTTTTTATAATATCAGCTTTGTTAAAAACAATTAGTAAATAGGAAATAAGGGCCGCTGCATAAATAAAGAAAGAAAGGGTAAAAAATAATTCTGATAAATATTCTAGCGTCATAACAACCTGCTTTCAATTTTGTTAATTAAATTATCGAATTTATCTTTTGCCAGTGACTGAGGTGCATTTGTTTTCAAGGCAACTTCAAGGGTGGAGTCTTTTTTATTAAAAACAAAGTATAATCTTTCGTGTTTATAAAAAGCCACAAAGAAGAGGCTTATTATTAGAAGTGTGAAACCTACCCATATTATCCATATACCTGGCTGTTTTGATACCTGAAGAACAGTATAAAAATCCTCTTTTACATCTGTTAAAATAACCTTAAATTGTCTGCTTTCATTATTGTTAAATTCCGGATGGTTCTTAAAAAACCAAAGTGGAGGTGACATACCTCCTTTATCTGCAATATGAACTAAAACTGCAGAACCAATTGACCCGTGCCCTTGCATTATGAAATCCTTTTTATAATCTACGGGGATGATCATTTGGCCGCTTTTTCCAATATTCTTTTTTTCGCGCAGCCCGATCATAATGTTTTGTTTACTTTCACCATCCTGTATTAACAGGTTAAATGTTGGGTTGCTGCCGTAGCTTGATTGATAAAAATTAAAATCATTATGGGATAGCGGTTCGTTAACATAAATGGTTTTTTTCAATATGCTATTATCGTTTTCAATTATTTCAAGATCAGAATAGTACTGCTTGGGCCTCTGATTGCTTCTGTCGTAATAATCTATCGTGAAATTATTGCACTTCAAGGTGAAGCCAAGCGGAAATCCGGTGTGCCTGTTGTTTGCGGAATCTATAATAAAAGTATTTTTAGCTTCATTTTTAAGAAGTGAAATACTGCCATTAATACCAAAAATACTACCAATAACTCCACCAATCATAATTAGTAAAATAGAGGTGTGCACAAATGTAACGTTAAAATAACTGTATTTGCCTCGGTCCGAGTACATGAAGGATGTGCCACTATTGTTAATGGTCTTAGCTTTTGGAAAGATGCCAAGTATTGTTATAATGTCGGCATCAAATTTTTTTAGCTTTATTTTTTTATAAGCCCCGCTTTTTGATAGTGTTTCGGTGTTAATTTTAGAAAAGTCTTTTTTTATTATCTTCAAATAAGAGGGAATTTTATTAAGTGTACAAACAATAAGGTTTATTATCAGCAAAAACATCAAAAGGGTGAACCACCAAGAGTGGTACACATTAAAAAAGTCAAAAAATTCAAATATTGAAATCACTTCTGGGCTGTAAATACTTTGAATAGGAACGTTGGTTTGCGATTTTTGGGCGATCAAGGTGCCTATAATGCTTGAAAGAATAAGCAGAATAAAAACAACGATTGAAAGCTTAATCGACCTGAATATTGACAAAATGGTCTCAAGAAAATTGGTCTTTTCCATTAAATAACCCTTTAATTTAGAAGAAGAAAATTTGGGTACGTTTAAAAAAATTCAAAAAATAAGAGCTACAACATATTGTTTTAATAATCAAAGAAATCTTATGAGAAAAAAGGTAAATAGGCGCTTTTAATGCGGTTAAAGTGGAACACAATTTGCAAATATAACAGAGTAAATATTCAAGCTTGTTGTGGTTAATATCACAACTCGTTGATAATATAGCTTTATTACTGTGTTGAATGGTTGTGGTAAATGCAATATGTAATGATAAAGTGGAAATGGATTAGACAGGAAGACAGCATATGAGACAAAAAAAGGCAATATTATCATCAGTTCTTTTCTTTTTCTTAGTTGTTGTTTTTGTATCTTGTAACAAGATAAGACAGATTGAAAAACTTGCAGACAGTAACAACAAGGAGGAATTTGTTTTTCCTCATCCGGAAAATTACGCAAGCCCCAAACAGCATGGTGTCTATGTTGTTGAGAATGGAAAGGCCCTGTGTGCCGAGTGCCACGGAGAAGATTATTTAGGTGGAAGCTCAAATGTTTCATGTAATAAATGCCACGCCAACTATCCGCACGAAACAAACTGGGACTCACAAGATGTTCACGGTAAATTTGTACTTGAAACAGGTTTAGCAAATACTGATTGTAAGAGTTGTCACGGAGCAGATTATTCGGGCGCCAAGACAGGAACCAGTTGTTATGACTGCCACGATATGTTTCCGCATAAATCGGCATTTGTTGACCCGGCTCCTGATTATTCCGGTCATCATTCCACATACATTTCTGAAAATGGTTCACCTTCATCGCTTTGTGGCGGTTGTCATGGCGCGGATCTTCAGGGCGGGGATGTTGGAACCGGTTGTTATGATTGTCATGACCCCGGTGACTTTACGCCCTAAAAAAACACACATTACACTAAGCCAAAAGTATCAGCCCTATTTATGTTTGTACGGGTTTATTGTTTCGATAGATAAAAAATCTGAAAAGTGACAAAGCATGCAGTTTTGATGAATATGTGCATTGACTTGTTTTGTAACCCTAATACTTTTGTGGCACTCCTTGCAGTTATCCGCTGTAGCATTAAAGCTATGTGCCCTGTTGTGTTTTGAGCCGTGGCAGTCTGTGCAGTTTATTATAGCAGTGTCGTGCTTTCCTTTTTGCTTTTCAGTTGTTTCTTTTGCAACAAGGTTGGTGTTCCATTTAATTTTTTCGGAAGGGTCACGCGTTTTTGCGCTTAAATGAACTCTATGGCCCTTGGTTTCGCTGATTTTAATAATTTTATTGATGTCATAGCTATCAAGCGGACCAAGTATGTCCAACAATATGCCATGTGGTTGTGGGAGGTGACATTTTTCACAGTGCTTGTCTTCGACTTTTGGTATTTTATGCATTATTTCACCAACTTTTGGCGGATTAAAAACCATACAAAATGCACCTTTAACGTTAGCATAAAGCGACTGGTGGTGACAGTCGTGGCAGGTTGTGCTTTTATAATGGGCCCCCTCGTACCATGCATCCTGGGCGTAATCGTGCGCGTGACATAATCCGCAAAAAGCAGCATCGTGAACCATATACTTATAACCTTTATAGCCGAAAGCTCCGCCTGCAATAAAAAAAATAATAAAAATCCCAATAACTGTGTTCCTATTTATATTGTACTTGGCTAAAAAAATATTTATTTTTTCAAAAACATATAAACCAGTTTTTTTTATGGAGCCGATTAGGTTAAAAAATATTTTCATTAAAAAACACCACCCCTGGGAACAACAAAAGCAATAAACAGTGCATTAAATACTAATAGCGCACCTAAAATGATGGCAATTATTGCAACTGAAAACATCGCTAAGTATTTAATTAAAAATTTTTGTCCTGACAATTCATGACTCCTTATTGTCTGTACGTGTTTGTATGAAAATATTTATATCTTGTTAAACCTTCATCTCTATGACAACCAGAACAGAAAATTGAAAGGTCCTTGTAGTTCCTGACAAAAGCGGACCCGCCATCGGTTTTGTTTCCGTTGTGCGGATCATGACATGTAGTGCACCCCAGAAATGCTACATTTTCTTTTTTTACTCTTTTTCCTTCTTTTGAAAAAAGCTCAATTTCAATATTTGTTTTAATTATCTTTGTAAAAGGAAGTGGGGTTGAGTGTGTGTAATACTTTATGGGCTTTTTATTTTTTCCTGAGTGGCAGCTTAAACATTGCTGTGAAATTACATCAAGATTCATAGATATTTTTTGTAGCGGTGTTCTTGATAAAATGTTTTCTTTTGAAACTGCATTGTGTGTGGAATGACAGGTCAGACAATCATTACTGACGTTAGGTTTTAGTTGCATAGAGTTTTTGTATGATGCGTTCCAGTTATTAATATCGTGCGCAGAGCCAAAAAGAGCCGTTTTATTTAAATGGCACCTAACACATAGATTCTGTTCGTTTGTAAGAGGTAAAAGATCCTTTGTGCCAGGCTTCCCCTGGTGAATACTGTGACAGTTAAAGCAACCTCGGTCATTCTTAATAATGTTTGCCTCAACAGGGTGATTAATGCCTTTCTTGTAATGTCTGTCCTTGTGACAAAAAAAGCAAATTTTAGATGAATCAGCCGTCAGATTCAAAAGTTTGTTGTTTTTTGCAAAATGAGTGTTATGGCAGGTTTCACAAATTATTGAGTCCATTTTTCCAAGTTTAGAGCCGTTATTAAGCAAATGTTTAACAAGTGTTTTATCTTTGAGTGGCACATTAATTGAGTGCTGTTTGTGCTTTTCGCTAAATTTATGACACTCTGAGCACCACTTTGAGTCTTCAATAAGATCTGGGAATCTGAAAAAGGCCCGCCCTTTTGCAGTTGAGTGAGGAAAATGGCAGGAACCGCAGCTTATCATTCCATTAGTTGTGTGAACCTTATTGGACATTTTTATGTTTGGATTATTTGAAGCTTTAACGTCAACCGGGTGCTGGTTTTTTTTTGAAAAAATCTGAACAGTGTCCATTGCAGATGTGTCGTGGCATTGAAAACATATATTTTTTAGAGCGTTGGATTTTGCATACTTTAATTTTAATATATTAACTCTGTGAGGATCATCTGTCGTTAAAGTTCTTTTCGTGTTTTTAAGAATGAACACTTTGTTTTCAAGTGTGTCTGCCACCGCAAGAAAATTATTTTCACTACTGTATGAAATGCTCAAGGGGTGACTAAATATATATGGCTTATTATTACTGCCAATTGTACCCAAATATGAACCATCATTTTTTGAAAATACTGTTACTACACCAAGATAAGTGTCAGAAACCAGAAGTTCGTTTTCAGTGCCGCTTAGTCCTTTGGGGTAAAATAGCCGACCTTCCCAGGCGCCAAACTTAGAAATGTTTGTGTGCGTTTGCGTATTTAAGTCATATTTAATAATGGTGTTATTAAAAAAATCAGAAATATATAATATTTGATCACTCTTGGAAAGAAGACCATACGGGGCGTCCATTTTTATTTGTTCAGTAACGGCCTTTATACTGTTATTAAGAAACAAATATACATTCCCGCTTGCAGAATCAGAAACCACTGGCGCGCCGTTTATGGTTTCAATATTTACGGGTTTAAGGTTTTTAGGAATACTAATTGTACTTTTTTTGCCGTTTTTTAATTCTAAAACAATGATTTGTTTTTGAAATGAATCAAGGGCTAATATTTTATCTTCAAGAATTGTAAATGATATTATTCTGTTTTTTGCATTCTTATCTGTAAAAGAATAACTCTCTTCTTCAATAAATTTATTATCAGATATATTAAATTTCCAGATAAGGTTTTTAAGCCCATCAAGGACAAATAGTTTGTTTTTATAAAATTTTACTTTTAAAGGATTATCTAGAAATTCATTTTGTATTATTGCAACGTTCTCATATTCTGAGATTGTGAGAGCAAAGCATGGCGCGCTCCTTAAAACCCAAAAAAATAAAAAAAATACCGAGATCCTTAAAATAAAATTCTTTTTTACCATAATAAAAAATTATAAATGCTTTTTCACTTAACCAAGAGCCATGTTATTTGTAAGAAAATAGCATTGCATAAATTATTAAAATTACAAGTGATACTCCTATAAAAAGAGCTGTAAACCCGAATATTTTTACCACGCGGATATACCAGTCAGGCGCGGGGCCTGCTGTAAGGTACTTAGGTTTGCCAGCATTAACCCAGTCCTCGTACTCTCTTGGTTTGTCACGCTTGAGTTCTTCAATGGACATTCTGCCGGTAAAAATAACAGTATCTATTGGGAACTTATCGGGCCTGAAGTGGGTATTAAAAAAGTGTATTGTAAAAATAAAACCAACAGCAAGCAGTGCCTCATCACTATGTATGATTGTAGCTACATTAATTAGCTGTGCGGGCAGAAAATAGGTAAAAAACTCAGGGAACCACAGCATTAATCCGCTTGAACCAATAATTGTAACACCCCAAAAAACCGCGAAGTAATCAAATTTTTCCCAATATGACCACCGGCCGTAATTTGGCCGTTCGCCCTTTCCAACGAACCACTTAATGGTACCAATGAATTCTTCAAGGTCGCGTTTGTTGAACATTAAAGAGTCTTTGTGAAAAATAAATTGTTTCCAGCTAAGTTTCTTTTCTTGTTTTGATTTCCACAGTGACCACAAGTGGATGCCGGCATACATAAAAGTAATTACTGCACATACTCTATGAATAAAACCCATAGCTTCGAATCCACCAAGTGTATTTGAAATTACGACGGCCCAGTGCGCGTATGAAAACTTAAGCGCCATTCCTGTAATGGCAAGTCCAAAAAAACTTACAATTATCATAATATGAAGTTTACTGACTATTGAGGGAAAACGCCTGTATTGTACTGAATCCTTTTCTTTTATAGAGTGTTTTTTGTGCTCACGCATCATTTTTAAGGATTTTGGCAGCCACGCAAGGGTATGCAGTCCAGCCACAAGGAAAGTTGTAATTAAAAGAAAAGTCATACCCCAGAACGTTATGAAAAGGAGTGGGTATTTTTCAGGGTCATGATGAGTTGCGTGTGTTAAGTATCCTGCAAATTTTCTGTGTGAACCAGGATGGCACTTTCCGCATGTTCCAACTACATTGTTTCTGCTAAGAATTGATTTTGGATCTTCTGGCGGCAGGATGTTGTGTCTGCCATGACAGTCATGACATTTTGCGGTTTTAGCGGAACCCAATTTTGAAACTTTACCGTGATATGTATCAAAATATGTATCTGCAATTTCTTTATGGCAATCACCACACTGTTTCATTATTTTCAATCTGAAATTATTTTTATCAATTCTTGAAATGGTGTGTGACGAATGACAATCAACACAAAGAGGTAGTTTTTTGTCAGTTTTATTAACAGAGCGTGAGTGAATGCTGTTCTGGAACTCGCGCAAAACGCCATCGTGGCAGTTTCCACAGGTGAAAGAAACATTGTCTTTATGGACGGTTGATTCAGGATCGGCGCTTGGAAGTTCCTTGTGCGCCGTGTGGCAACTTATGCATGTTGCAGTTACCAGAAGTCCGCTTTCAAGAAGCCCTTTGCCGTGAATACTATTTGAATAGTTTTTTACAATATTGTGTTGAGTGGATTTATTGTGTCCACTGGCGCGGGCCCCTTCTTTGTGACATTTTCCGCAAAGATTTGGAATATTGCTTGGAAAAATTGGAGAGCTTGCGTTTCTTTTATTTAAAATACCGTGATCACCATGGCAGTCTTTGCAGCTTGGCGCATCCTTATCTCCATTTTTGGCAATTATTCCATGTATACTGGTGTTGTAGTCGTTAACTTCCTTTGCATGACAAATTGAGCAGTCTACTTTATTTTTTAGTGTTGTGCATGGCCTGCCGGCTTTTGAGGCTTCACCCGTATGGCACTGTGTGCACGAGATGTCTCTGTGCGCCGAACCACCGAGTTCATTAAAATCCGTGTAGAGTGATTTTTTATGCTCAAAATTTTCTTTTTTACCGTGGCACTTCAAACAATCGTTGTTGCTCATGCCTTGCTCATAAAACACGCGTCTTATTTTGTGAGGCTGGTGGCAGTCAACACAAACGGGTATTTTGTGCTTATCTTTTTGCCAGAGTTCTTTGTTAATAATTTTTTTGTGAACATTTTCAATTTGTCCATGGCATTTTAAGCACGTATGTGAAACCAGGTTTTTACTTATTGATGATCTTGGGTCCGTGTGTGGCAGAACATTGTGTGATGTGTGACAGCTGTTGCATACTGCAGTTACAGTCAGTCCGCGTTTGAATAAACCCTCTCCATGAATACTAAGCGAGTAGTTTTCAAGAATATGATCCTGGTGGATGTTTCTGGATTGTTGAACTTTCGCCCCCTCCTTGTGGCATTTCCCACAAAGGAAAGGAATATTTAGCATGAAAGTATTTGAGCTTTTATCGTTATGACTCTTTATGTAATGATTACCGTGGCAGGTTTCACACTTTGGCGCAAGAGGGTCCTTTTTGTCGACAGCAACACCATGAAGGCTTTTACTGTAGGTTTTTGCAATATCTTTGTGACAGGACCCGCATACCATGGTTGATGGAGGTTGTGGTACGATCATAAAGCCACTGTGTGGTGGTTTCATACCACGCATGCTGGAGTGGCAATCAACACATTCCATTTTTCCATGAACTGAATCGTTAAAGTGTGTTTGTGAAACGTAGGCGGATACTTTTTCCCTGCCCTTTTTTAGAGAAAGCTTTTCATTGTCATGACAAAGAAAACAGGCTTCGTTTTCACTGTTTTCAGCTTGAACGGCTGGGGTGAAAATAAGCGATATTAGTGTTAGTGTAAGAATTTGAATTATTCGTATTGAAATGTTTACCCCCTCCTAGAAGCAATATATCCAGGAAAATTTTGCTAGCAAATTTAAGGATAACTACAACAAATAAAACAAATTTGCGACATGTAAATCTATAGTAAAATAGTATTATTAGTATGCAATAAAACCCATGCACCACGGTGTCGCGGTGGGTCACCACAAGGTGCTTTTCATCTCTTTTCATCTATTTGAAATAAATGATAAAAATAATAGAAAAACACAAGAATTATTTTGAATAAAAATGCCAAGTTTATTGCTTATTGTTTGTTTTTTTTCTAGAACACTATATTTTAGTGCTTTAAAAAAATTATATTGGATACATAAGTAATTATAGATAGCTATTTAGTAATTAAATGAAAAACATCAAGGTTCATGCATTTTTAAATTTATTATGTCTTGGATTTTTACTGTTTATCCACAGTTATGCTTCTTTTGCCGCGAACTTTTCATCTCATGTTGATTTGGCAACAAGATATAAATCATCGGGTAAGTTAGTTGAATCGCTTCCGGTATACACATTTGCGGCGTTTGATCTTGATAATCCGGCTTACATAAATAATTTACACATGAACTTTGAATTAAATTATGATTT
>CAZQUK010000035.1:0-3758 GCA_964596435.1 uncultured Oligoflexia bacterium | reverse complement strand
ATTTTTTAGATAAATCTGCAAATCAGTATTTTTTCTATCTTAATGAAGCTTATGTTCAATCAAAATATTACATTGACGATAAATTCACCCTTTATGCGGGCAGACAGTTAGTAAACGAAGGTTTTGATTTGTTTCTGCTTGATGGTGGTAAATTTGAGTTTCATTTTTTACCGGAACTCATGCTTTCAGTGTATTCAGGTATGGCCCGTTATGATGATGGTGTGAATAAATATAAAAAATCAGTAATGTTGTCTGGTGCAAGGCTTGGGTTTTATAATCTTGATGATATTTCTGTTAATACCGGGGTGCTGATTAAAGATTCAATTAATGACAGTCAAAAATCATTTTATAGTGTTATCGGAAACAAGCGTTTTTCGCTTTCTGAACTAATGCTTCTTGATTGTTTTGTAAATGTTGAGCGTGGGATTTCGGAGAGTAAAACAGTTGAACATTCACTTGGGTTAAATTACAGTTTTGAGGATTTTTTTTGGTTCGGGTTAAAATATTCTATCTTTGATTATAATTACGACTTTGCTGATAAAAATGAAGTTATACAAAAATATTTCTTAAAAAGTAAGATCCGTCAGCTTTCTGAAAACTTTTCAGTGTCTTTACCCGCTGCTTTTAAGCTATTCGGAAATGTTGCTACAGTTTTCACAGAAGATCAAAGTACGGCTAATATTTTAGAACTAGGTCTGAGTAGAGACTTTAGAAACAAATATTTTAGTTTTGCGGAATTTGTATTTGGTAACATATTTAGTTATGGCGGGCACCATAACTATCTGGAGCTGAATACAAACAGCAAGCTGGTTCCTGATAAGATTGAAGTTGAAAATAAAATTAAAGTTGATTTTTATAATAAAATTAACAAGATTGCTTCAAACTCCAAGAGCGTTGAAGTGGGGCTTAAGGGAATATTCAATAATAATTTTAATGCAAGGTTACTCGTGGCTGTAGAATCAAACAGCAGATTTTTATATGAATTTTATGGGCTTGTGATGTTGCACTACAGTTATTTTTAATAGGGGATATGTTTTGTGTTTAATATGAAGTTTAAAAAACATTTTTTCGAATTATTTCTTGTGCTTGGTGTTTGTGTTTGTTTTAGTTTAAGTTTAAGCGCCACTGCTGAACCTCAAATTGATATCAAGAAAAAATTTAATCACAAAAAACACAAATCTACATTTCAGGATAAAAGTGTTTTTTGTGCCGACTGCCACCTTACTAACCTTTTAGTTAACATAAAGGATGGTGAGGATTACAAAGCAATTTCGGGAGAAGTAAAACTGTACAGATATGAGTCGTGCCATTTCTGTCATAAAAATCCTGAAAAGGGCAATATTGCCCCAAACAGGTGCACCTTGTGCCATCAGAACAAAGATGAGATTCTTCCCAAAAATCATATACGATCATGGAAATCAAGCCATGCAAATAACGCAAAGTTTGAACCGGCAAGTTGTAAAAAATGTCACATGTCATCCTTTTGTATTGATTGTCATAAAAGCAAAAGGGAGCTGGAAAGAAAAGTACATCCAGGTAATTTTATTTATACACACTCCATTATGGTCAGAGCCATGCCCAATAAATGCACTAGCTGCCATCAGGTTAAGTTTTGTGTTAGCTGCCATTCTAAAAGGAAGTAAAGATGGAAAATATATTTAAATTTACATTTTTAATTATATCAATAGTTGGCATTGGTTCTTGTGGCGGTGCAGGTGGTGATTATGAAAATTACGGAGATATTTATAAAGAAAATAATAACTCTTTTGTTATAACCGAGCGCACGCATCCGAACGGTTGGGGAAATTTTGAATGTTACCTGTGCCACAATGAAAACAATATACACATGGTTGATAGGATAGAGAGTATGAATATTGATCTTGAGAGCATTAAAGCGGTTGTTGGCGCAAATGGGCTTTCAAGTTGTAAAACCTGCCATGGTACTAACGGTGTGGGTGATTAAGGTGACTTGTATAGTAAAAAATATTGCATTTATTTTGTTTGTTGTACTTTCAAGCCCTTTGTCGGCCTCGGCATTTAACCCTTCTGATAATGTGCACATAAAAGAAGCGTGTGATTCGTGCCACAAAATTGCCACACCCGTTAAGGGGAATGCAGCATTGAAAGCCAACGACTCAACAGAGCTTTGCATGAGCTGTCACAAAAATCCTAAATTTATGCACCAGGTGAAAATTGAAAAACCACATCTTGAGATTTATAAAGAATTTCCAGTTGAAGGAAAATTAATGGGGTGTGCAACCTGCCACGAAGAGGCCAAATGCAGGGGCAAACCCGATCTTGGCAGACATTATTTAAGAAGCGGCCCATATAACAAATTGGAAGATTTTTGTTACAAATGTCATACAGATTTAAAAGTAAACCTTAGTAAGATTAACCCACATCTTTACCACAAAGGCTCTACGGCGCCGGAGGAAATGAAGGCTTGTTTTTATTGTCACGCGGTTGATCCAACTATGGTTAAGATTACAGCTGACGATCCAAAGCTTAAAATTAAGGCTGAAAAGCTTTGTTTGGTTTGTCACACTCGGTTTACACATCTTTTAGCCGATGAACATCTTGGAAAGTCAATGCCACAAGAAAAACTTAATAATCTAAAAGCCGCAATTGGTGAAACTAAAGTTGAGCTTCGTTTAGAGAAAGGTAATATTGTTACCTGTTCTACGTGTCACTATCCACACGCTACTCATCATATTCAACCAGAAGATAAAAAACCTGATCATTGGTTTAGTGCCTATAAGAAAAAGGCCGATGTGGTAATTAATAAATCCACAAGGATCAGATCCAGAATACTTAGCAATACTTTAAGATTACCAGTTGAAAAAAATGCACTTTGCAAGGCTTGTCATGGGTATTAATTAAAAAGAAAGTGCCCCAATATTGGGGTAATAAGAAAATTGGATTCTGTCCTTTATATTTTAAGCTCCCTCAAAAAATAATGTGGCACCCAATCGTCGATTTCTTAGTGAGTAGCCACCTTAAAGAAATAACCAAATGACACGGCGCACGCCGCTGTGTTCTATTTATTATTATTTGAAGTGCCATTGGATAGGATTTTAAAAAACATTAATAATCATTCTTGCGATGGCATTTTCCACTACTTTTTCATGATAAGTTTAGTTTAAAATTCTTATTCGGTCTTATTCGCAAAACATCCGTAAAAAAATTTACTAAAAATAAATAAGGTGTAAAATTAACCCCACACTAAACAGACAGGAGAACACACCAGTGAAAACAAATAGCTTTATGAAATCCTTGTTCTTTGGCGATATTAGAGAAGATCTAATTATTCCTTTTCAGAAACCCAGCAAAGAAGAAGCAGAAACCGTAACAATGATTCTTGATAGTTTCAGAAAGTTTGTGGATCAGCACGTTGAAAGTGAAAAATGGGACGAGCAGGGTTTTATGCCAGAAGAAATAATGACCCGCGTGTCTGAACTTGGGCTCATGGGCATACTAGTGCCCGAAGAATATGATGGGCTAAATTTATCACAAGGTGCGTATGCAAGGATTTTTCAGGAAGTCTGTTCTGTTGATGCGGGTCTAGCCGTCTCACTTGGTGCACATCAAAGTATTGGTTACAAAGCACTAATGCTACATGGATCTGTCGAGCAGAAAAAAAAGTATTTACCGCGTCTTGCGACCGGTGAAATGATTGCCTGTTTTTGTTTAACCGAACCAAGTAGCGGCTCAGATGCGGCTTCTATAAAAACAAGAGCTGTTTTATCTGCCGACGGTTC
>CAZQUK010000034.1:0-15278 GCA_964596435.1 uncultured Oligoflexia bacterium | reverse complement strand
TTTCTATTCCATGTTTAGAATTACAACGGCGCTTTGTCAGCGGGTCCACATAAGAACACGAATAGTTATCCCGTTTTAATACTTCATTTTTTATTGCAGCTGGGATGTGGCGTGAAGGTGTGCTTTGGTTTTTACAGGTTTGCCGACTAATAATTTTACTTTTTGAAACTGCTTCTGTTTTACCACACTGCAGGTTCACTGGTGAACCTCCTTTATTGCTCGGGTATTTATTCATAGTGCTTGTTTTTGGGGTTTTTGTAGGGATACCCCTTCCTTTTGTCTAACAACTAAACAACTATAAATATAATGATTAAATGATAAAAACCTTGGTTCTGCCCCCATCGTAACCACCTGTAATTACAGCCAAAACATCACGCACCTTGGTATACTTCTTGCTAACTTAGAGGATAGAGAAACACGAGAGAGGTTTATTGATGAAAAACAATGGAATTTTAATTATTTTTATTTGGATTTTTGCATTCATGATTTTGATTTCACAAAATGTAAAAGCAGAAACAATGGATGACGAAATTATTATACCTAATATCAGATTCGAAGAATTGACTCCAGCAGAATTAGAATATGGTGAAATAAATAAACCAGATCCAGATCAAACACCAATTTCAGATATAACTCCAGACCCCTTAGCTCCGACCCCAACTAAAATAAAAACCCCAACCGAAGTATCGGACCTTTCCAAAACCAAAACTCTAAACACACCCCCATCTCCAAACAACACTAACGACACGCAAACAGATTGTAATTGTGACCAATATAAGGACTTTGTTGGTTTTTCAACCCTTGCTGATAGAGTTGCAACAGTCGGGCTTAAATACTCAAGAGAAGAAAGTAACAGTCTTTTTAATGATCAGCTTGAAGATGAGTATTTTAAATTAAGATTCAAGGCAAAAGATGTAATTCCGGAGCATTGCCGTAAAAAACTCCTTGATGAAATGAGGACAAAAATTTCAGTAAAAATTTATGGTAATTTTTTTAACGCTCCAAAAAGGCTAGTTCCAGGAATTGCAGCAGATAGATCTTTAAATTTGCTTGAAAAGTATTATATTTTTTTACGTGAAGCTTCAGATGTTGCCTGTATGGAAAAAACAGAGGCCAGTATGAACCTTATGCCGGGTGGCGATTATAATGAATGGCTTGGAAAGCAGCGTGATTACAGACGGTGTCTCGAAAACCTAAATAGTAACCAGAATTATCTTGATTTAACCGATGAATTTTTAATAAAAGACAGATCCATTGACGATGTAAATAGTTCATTCCAGAATAACTACACGGCATTTGTTTCATCTGGTGCAAATCAATACGGGTATTTGGATTTGAACGCACAAGAATATAAGGTGCTAAAATATTATAACCAGATATTAAATTCAAAATCAGAAGCTGATGTGCTTAGAAAAATAAAAGGTTTTAAATCTAAACTAACCACAGCAGAATTACTTGATATTGTAGCCCTATATGGGGTCCAGACAACTATAGGTTATGACGTGGTGAGAGAACAAACATCAGAACATAAAAATTCAGTAAAAGGTGATGAAATTCTAGATGCCGCTCAGAAAAATACGTATCTTGTGCTTGGTGGATCTCCGTTTGTAACGCCAGCCATGGCGGGAATTTGCAGCGATATTGCAGTTACGATGGCAAGAATGATCAAAGCTGGCGGCCTAAAGAAAACATATGTTTTAGGATACGCAACACTTAATAAAGGTACTAGTGCTGGGCACTCTGTTGTTATTGCGCAAGATCCGGATAATCCAAATCAGCTTTATAAAATCAATTATGGATCAAAGTTTAATATTCAGGGTGGATCAACTGGTGCACTTTTAACTGGCAACGATGATACGGGTTTTGGATATACTATCTTTGATCCAGAAAGTGGCAGACCGATTGCTTACAAGCCTGGTGTTGCCACTGTAATTTTATCGAAGTTTGCGGGTGCAAGTCCACAGGACATTGGTGGTGATCCCCTTTACGCATCGAATGAGGCCTTGATTGGTGCGGGCTTTAAACTTGGCGAGAAAAGAAATCATGGTATTGGTTTTGGATATGCGCGTGATGAATTTGGGAACCATATTGTCGCTGCTGGTTATCATTTAAAATTTGGTAATGAAAATTATGCGCCAGGAAAAATTGGTGGTGCTATCGCATATCAAAACAGACCAAATGAAATTTATAATTTTGAAGGTGGTAAAGATTTGAATCTGGTACTTGCAACTGTTTATGTTAATCAAGGAGTAAAAACACCAGTTGGAAAAGTAGGTGGCCAGGATATTTGGGGTGATGCATCTGTTGGTGCAAATTTTATTTATGCTTCAGGCGATGGCATGATAGGGAAGCTTGGGGCGATACATGGAAAACTTGGAATTAACACAGAAAGAGTGTGGAGTACAGGACGGGTTAAGTTACGTGCAGAAACACAGCATTCAATAAATGATAGTGATGTTAGGATCCATTATAATAATTTACAAAGTAAAGCAATTACAGTTGATTATTACGCATTGAGACTTGATGCCTCTTTCAATCTTCCATATTTTGAAAAACTTTATTTGGTTTCGATGCTTGATTATGTTGGAAACACGGAACTTGGCCATAGGGGCAGGGCCGAGGTTGGTGTGGCATCAAAACATGGGCTTTTTACTGTTGCGGGAGAAGGTGCACTGACTGAAGATACCGTAAGATTCCAAGATGGGGTAAATAGAAAAATTTCAAGTAATATTGTTTTGCCTTTTTGGAACGATAGAATCACACTTAAAGTTAATCCTTACATTGAAGAAGTAAGAGGTACACATAGACTGCCGCTTTCGGCTGATTTTAGTGAAGATCCTTCATATTATTCAAACGATGAGGCTGGAAAAAGACGGATGGTTCCAGGAGCCTTTTTGGGGCTTGAACTTGTGTATTGATTGGCGCTTTTAAAATCAAAAATTATGATTTATTAATTTCAAAAAACATTAAGACCACCGTGACGGCAGCGGAAACCCCTTGCAAAGTTCGCGCACCAAGCCTTTAACTTTTTTAATAACAGTATCACTTCCGTTACTATCTAAGACTTCATTAATCCATGCGGCAATCTGCTCCATTTCACCCTCGCGCATTGCGCGTGTGGTTAAAGCAGGGACGCCAATTCTTAACCCGCTTGTAATAAATGGTGAACGTTTTTCGTTGGGAACCGTGTTTTTATTCACTGTAATGCCTGCTAAATCTAAAAAGCGTTCAGCATCTTTACCCGTTAAAGAGCTGTCTTTATAGCCGGATAAATCTACAAGCATAAGGTGGTTATCAGTGCCATCAGTTACAAGTGGAAATCCATGAGATTTTAGCGCATCTGCAAGGACGGAAGCATTTTTTAATACCTGTTTTTGATACTCTGTAAAAGAGGGCTTTAGTGCCTCACCAAATGCCACCGCTTTTGCTGATATAACATGCATTAGTGGTCCGCCTTGGATACCTGGGAAGATTAACTTATTAACGTTTTTAATATCTTCTTCTTTTCCTAAAATCATACCACCACGAGGGCCCCTAAGTGTTTTATGTGTCGTAGTTGTAGTGTAAGTAGAGTGGGGCACTGCAGATGGATGCAAGCCTGCTGCAATTAAACCTGCAATATGGGCAATGTCAGATACCAGATACGCGCCAACCTCTTTTGCAATTTCACCAAAGGCCTTAAAATCAATAATTCTAGGATACGCACTAGCGCCTGCCACAATTACTTTGGGCTTTGCTTTTTTTGCCTGATCTAAAATTAAATTATAATCAAGCCTGTGCGTTTCACTACTTAGTTTATAGGATGTAACATTAAAAAGTCTGCCGCTAAAATTAACGGGACTCCCATGTGTTAGGTGCCCGCCATTTGAAAGATCCATGCCCATTAGCGTATCGCCCGGTTTAATTAAAGTCATGTAGGCTGCCATATTTGCTTGTGATCCTGAATGAGGCTGAACGTTTGCAGCTTCGGCACCAAAAAGCTT
Organism: uncultured Oligoflexia bacterium; assembly: GCA_964596435.1. Taxonomy (GTDB): domain Bacteria; phylum Bdellovibrionota; class UBA1018; order UBA1018; family CAZQUK01; genus CAZQUK01. The sequence continues at coordinate 11,295 of CAZQUK010000034.1, read as the reverse complement.
GCAAGCTCTTTGAATTGCCAAAAGCTCGGCTTCATCAACATATTCACAACCACCATAATAACGTTTTTTTGGATATCCTTCTGCATACTTGTTTGTAAGAAGCGAGCCTTGGGCCTCAAGTACGGCCTGGCTAACATAGTTCTCACTTGCAATCATTTCCAAGCCTTCTGACTGGCGCGTAAACTCGCGCTGAATTGCTGCAAATATTTCAGAATCTGTTTCTTCTAAATTTAATATTTTTTTATCTGTCATTTATTTTCTCCCATTCTAATTTTATGAATTTTCAATTTTTGTAATTAAATTAATGCGTCTTGTGTGTCGTAGAGCGGGGTCCTGTGCGGTTTCAAGCCATACCTTTACAATTTCAATTGCGTGTTTTTCAGCAATAAGGCGTGCACCAATACACAAAACATTAGCATGATTATGTTGGCGGGAAAGTTTTGCGGATTCCGTGTTCCAACAAAGCGCAGCCCTTACGCCCTTAACTTTATTTGCAGCCATGCTCATTCCAATGCCTGAGCCGCAGATTAAAATTCCCATAACACCCAGCTCTGTGGCCACTTTTCTTGCAAGCTTTTCGGCAAACACAGGGTAATCTTTTGCATCACAATCAAAAGGGCCAAGATCTTCCCATTCGTACGCAGGCAGTTCTTTTTGGATTTTAGCTTTTAATTCGTATCCGCCATGATCAGAAGCGATTAGAACTTTATCACTCATCTTGCCTCCCCCTTTTTATCGTAATCAAAAAAAAATTATATTTTTCCAAGAATAATACTGGCGTTGGTTCCGCCAAAGCCCAGTGAATTGGAAAGTGCATACTTTAATTGTTTTTCAACTGCAACGTTCGGTGTAAGCGATATCCCATACTTTGCACACTCAGGGTCAACGTTATCAAGGTTTGTTGTTGGTGGAATATAGCCTTCTTTGAGTGAAAGAGCTGAAAAAATGGCTTCAATTGCACCAGCGGAACTTAAAAGATGTCCGGTTGTTGATTTTGTGGAGCTTATATGCAGATGTTCTTTACCATTTGGAAAAACCCTGGCGATTGCACCTACTTCTTCAATGTCACCACTTAGGGTTGCCGTAGCATGCGCATTTACATAACCCACTTCATCAGGATTAATGCTTGCATCCTTAAGTGCCATTTGCATTGCGCGCTGGCCGCCTTCGCCTTCAGGTGCGGGTTTTGTCATATGGTAAGCATCTGATGAAAAACCATAACCACAAATTTCAGCAATTATATTGGCACCACGTTTTTTTGCATGTTCATATTCTTCTAGTGCCAAAACTGCAGCACCTTCGCTCATAACAAATCCATCCCGATCAATATCAAAAGGACGAGAAGCCTTAGTTGGTGAATCATTATGTTTTGTAGAAAGAGCTTTTATTGCAGCAAAACCACCAATGCCAACAGAACATATAACCGATTCAGCGCCGCCCGTGAAAATAATATCAGCATCCCCCCTTTGAATCTGTCTGAAGGATTCACCAATTGAATGGCTGCCCGACGCGCAAGCAGATGTGTGGCTCATGTTTGGACCTTTTGAATTAATTAAAAGTCCAAGCTGTCCTGATGCCATGTTTGGAATAATTTGTGGAATGAAATACGGGGTAACGCGTTTGTAACCCTTTGCTAAAAGTTCTGAATGTGTTTCCTCAATTTCAGGCAAGCCACCCATTCCAACACCGATGTTGGTTCCAATTCTTTCGGCGGGGATTTTGTCCCTTAATGCATCAATGCCGGAATCAATGTACGCCTCTAAACCTGCCGACATTGCCATTAAAATAAATCTGCCCATGCGTCTTACATGTCTTGGGTGCACGGCTTGCGTAATTGCTTCAGAGCCCACTCCGCGCGGATAGCAGGTTTTCACAATTCTTGAGGGATCAAAATCTTTTACTTCTCCTGCAATTTTAACAGGTGCATCTTTGGCATCAAAAAGTGTGATGTATCCAATCCCAGAATTGCCTTCTAAAATGGCCTTCCATGCATCTTTAACGTTATTCCCTATGGGCGTAACAATACCCATTCCTGTTATGACAACACGGCGGCATTTATCACTGTATCTTATTTTTGGCCCAATTGCCTGAGCCATTGTCATGATTTTTTATTCTCCAGCTTTGGTTGCTGCTGATTTTTCAGAAATGTATTTTACAACGTCACCGACGCTTTTAATTTTTTCTGCATCTTCATCTGGAATATCAAGATCAAATTCCTCTTCCATGGTCATCACTAACTCAACAATATCTAAGCTGTCTGCGCCGAGGTCGTCAATAAACGATGCTGTAAGTAGAACCTTTGCTGGGTCCACGGCTAATTGATCACAAATAATATTTCTTACTCGTTCTTCTGTAGAGACTGACATTTCTTATTGCTCCTTTATATTTTTTCAACGTTCTAGTTTGGTTCTTTTCCTTAACCTCAAACTTAAATTACATATTCATTCCGCCGTTTACCCCAATTACCTGACCAGTTATGTAACGGCTCTGTGATGATGCCAGAAAAGCTACTAAACCAGCCACATCTTTTGGCTCACCCAGGAACCCAAGTGGGGTAGACCGCAGAATTGCGTCTTTTTGCGCTTCAGTCAAGCTTTCTGTCATATCTGTATTAATAAAGCCAGGGGTAATAATGTTAACTCTTACATTCCTGCTTGCAAGTTCTCTTGCAATAGATTTTGAAAAACCAATAATTCCAGCCTTTGATGCAGCATATATACTTTGGCCGGGGTTGCCAGTTTCAGCAACTACCGATGAAATTTGAATAATGCTTCCACCGTGTGCTTTTATCATTCCACGGGCCGCAGCCTTTGTGCAATTAATGGTCCCAATTAGGTTGGTGTGAATAACGTCTTCTAAGTCCTTGTTCTTTAATTGGATTAATAAACCGTTGTGAGTGATTCCTGCATTATTAACAAGAACTGATAATGTGCCGTGTGTTTTACTTATGTAATCAAAATTTTCTTTCACTGCATCATAATTGGAAACTGCAAAAGGCAGAAGCTCACCAGTGCCGCCGTCTTTTTTAATATCGTTAAGTACGCGGCTTGCTGCTTCTTTATTTGATAAAAAATTTATAAAAACATAATAGCCGTTTTTTGCAAGATTTCTCGCAATTTCAGCCCCGATGCCGCGTGAAGCTCCTGTTATAAGGGCAAGTGGTTTTGAATTAGTCACGTTTCCCCCCCTTTTTAAGCATTTTTTCGAGGTCCTTTATGTCTTGTGTTTCAGAAACGGTAAAAGATTCACATTCAAGTTTTTTAGCTTTTACAATTCTTTTTAAGAGTCCCTCAAGCACGTTTCCTGGCCCAAATGAAATAGCTGTTTTTAAGCCTGAATCAAGCATACTCTCCATACTCTGGCGCCACAGTACGGGGTTAACTATTTGTTCAATTAACAGGTTAAAAATTAGGTTTGCATCATCCGTCGGTAGTGCAGTTTTGTTTGGCCAGTAAATAAAGGCTGGTTTTTTTGGTTTTGAAGAATCATCTGCATTTGCAAAAATTTCAGCCATTTTTTCAGCAGCCGGTACCATCAGTCTTGAATGGAAAGGGGCGCTAACAGAAAGTGTTTTAGTTTTGGTTTTAAGAGTTGTATCCTCTTTGATGATTAATACGGCCTCGTCAGCGGCATCACATGAGCCTGAAATTACAATCTGCCCTGGAGCATTGAAATTTGCAGGTTCTACAATTGCTTCAATTCTATTTTTATTTTGAGCCGAATTTTCGCCATGTTTTACGCGCTTTGATTGGGCTATTTGACTTGCGCGTTTACAAATAGCAATGGCTTGCGGGTCCTCAATACCCAAAAGGGCAACCATTTTCCCTTCATTCACAGGTACGGCATCTTGCATTGCCTCTGCGCGTTTGTAAACCCAGTGTGCTCCAGAGGATAGTGAAATTGATTTTGCGGCAATAAGTGCACAGTATTCGCCAAGAGAATGTCCGGCCGTCATGTCAGGTAAAAAACCAAACTCACTTTGCGCAACCCTAAAAGCTGCAACCGAAACGGTGAGTAAACACGGTTGGGTGTTTTGTGTAAGATCAAGCGATTGTGAAGGACCATCAAAACAAAGTCCTTTGATATTTAAATGCGAAACATCAGATGCTTCTTCAAATATATCTTTTACGATTTTAAAATCACGATAAAGACTACGTCCCATTCCAACGAACTGGGAACCTTGTCCTGGAAATAAGGCAGCAAAAGGGCTCATATATATTAAGCCTGTTTGGTTCTTACTTTGAGCTCCAATACTGGACGATTTTCGTAGTAGCCACATGCAGAACAAACAGTGTGCGGACGTTTGGACTCATTACAATTCGAACAAACAGAAAGCGTTGTTTCTGCTAGAGCGTTGCTACCGTTGTAACGTCGCCTGTCCCTGCGGCCTCTGGATTGTTTCTTTTTTGGAGGTGCCATTAGTTTTTATCTCCCTTTAAATCACTAAAGATTACTATTAACCACATATTTACAATTTTTCCATAGTTATTTTGTCACTTTTTACTAAATTCCTAATTATTCTTGGTCCCCTTGGTTATTTTAAGGTCCCGGAGCGCCACAAATGGACTATTTACAGCTACTTCCTTACATTTGCAGCTTGATTGGTTCAAATCCGTCCCACAGCTAGAACAAATACCCATACAGTCTTTTTTGCATAAGGGACGAACTGGGATGGCAAGAAGAAGTTGTTCCTGGAAAACTTCGCTTAAGTCTATAAAATTTTCATTAAGGTAAATTACTTCAGAATTTTCTGATTCTAACTCAGCTTTTGATACGTAAATTTCGTTATTTATAAGCTCCGCGTGCTGGTTTTGTTTACCACTGCTTTTTCCGCAAGGGCCATCTTTACCCATATATGCGACACCCGCCATCTCCGGATCATCACTGAAAAATGTTGAAAATTTTATTTTTGAGGGCTGTAAAAAATTTTCTGCGCAAAGACTGCAAATAAGGTTTATCTCAGTGCTTATTGAGCCATTTAAAATATAAATGTCCTCAAGGCGCCTGAAGCTTACTCTAGCATTGATATTTCTTTTGGGGTTTATAATAGTTTCCTGATTTGACAGGGGTTTTTCGTCTGCTTCGCACACAATAGCGGATAACCACTTGTCATCTTGTGAAAAGATAAGTGTTTTCTCTTCATCATGAATTTCATGTAATAATATTTTCATTTTTTTTCTAAAATATGTAATTATACCAAGCGCGTCACACTACATTTTTGTGATAGCGAAGTCAATAATCCCTTAAAGTGGCATGTCAGTCCACCAGATCGTAAAATATTTATAATTTTTAGTGGAAAATTCTTGACCTGATCTTAAATATGTATGTAGCTAAGTGTCAGGAAGTAAATAATTGGCATCAATTAAAGACACATTAAAAGCAATCATTGGGGTAACAGGGCAAAAGAAAAATAAATTTTCATCGGAGAAGAATAAAATGGGCAAGAAAAAGGCCAAAGTTTCTGCAAATAAAACACCTAAAAAAGTAAGTTCAAATACAAAAAAACCTGTAAAATCGAAGGCTAAGGCCAAAGCTAAAGCTAAAGCGGATCAGCCCAAAAAGGCTGCCACAAAAAGTAAGAAGCCACAAAAAATAAAAAAGATAAAACCAGTAAAAGAAGCAGGGAAAAAGACGAAAAAGGTAAAAGAAATCAAACAAGCAGTAGAAGTGAAAGAGCTGGGTGCAGCAGTAGAGGTTCCGGCGCCGATTGAAGAGCAAGTGGCAAAGGAGCTAAAACCTAATAAGGTTAAAGGTTCTAAAAAAGTATTAGATAAAGCAAAAAAAGAGACAAAGGCAGTAAGTGGCCCTTTAAACGCGCCGCTCACCAATCTTTCTTCCGCATCCCCAAAAGAAGCCGCTATGCAGGCCGCTGCAAAAAAAGAATCCATTTGCAGGGAACCCGGCTGTTCTTCTGTTGCAAGAATGTTTCATTGTTGCAGACTTCATTACATAAAGAATTGGCAGAAAATTAAAAGGAAAGAATTAATTTTAAGAGAGAAACATTTAAACAGATACATTGAAGAACTTGTTGCAAAGTATCCAGACAAATACATTGAAGCCATAAGAAATGATCTTGCTAACGATTCTGAATTTGAAAAAGTAATTATGGATCTTGAGATAGATGAGAATTTTGATGATATTGACTACGATGCTGATTCCGTGGATTCCTTAATCGAAAATATTAGACGTGATTTTGATGAGGATGAGTTTTCCTAAAATTTAAGTCCTTATAAATAAGGACGGACTTCCTTGCCCTTGTATGCCTGTTACCATCCATGGGCATAACCTTATTTATAAAGACTTAAATTTTACAACTTACAGGGAATACCCAGGGGAATTGCCACCAAACGCGGGGCAATGATTAATTATCTTTTTTACTTTTTCCAGGACCCGTAACAAAAAGTTCTGCTGTTTCTTCCTGTTCTTTTCCGATTTCAGATCTTATTTCCGGATCGTTTTGTTTGAGCCACTTTTCGGTCAGGTTATCAAGAACGGGGTTTATAGTGTCAACTTTTACAAAAATATCACGTTTATCAATTTTAATAGGAACCCATAAAAGTGGTATGTCATCGCGCATTGTGATGCTTGTATTGTAAACATCAAGCGCATTTTTTGGTTTCTCTGGATCAATGAGTTTTGCTAAAATTTGTCCTAAGGCATCAACACAACGTCCAAGTAATTCTTCAGCCTTTGGTGTGCTGGCCGCAGGATCAAAATCACTGCTTGCATGAACCGTTATTGCTGAGAGCACTTTTGGTTCCAAGAGTGAAATGCCAAGATGCACTTCGTCGGCTGAAACTGAGCCAAAGGCACTTAAAAAAACATCAGGTTTTTTTGTTTTTATTTCCTTAATGCAGGCATCAAAATGGTTTTGAAAAATATCAATCACCATATTTAGGTAGTCAACAGGTAGGGGGTTGCTTTTAAGTTTTGTTTCTTTTCGTCTTTCCATAAAACCTCTTAGTTCGTTGTGGTAAAAAATATTAGATTATGCCTCTTGGGAGTTTATCGAGTTGGGCCGGGAGTTCTTTTAGTTGTATTTTTAACGTAAGTTTGCGCCCCTGTCTTTGAACTTCCATTTTGATCTTATCGTTTGGTTTGTGTTGTGTTAGCAGTCTATCTAAATCGTTTGTTTCTTTGATGGGAAAATTATTCAAAGATAAAATAATATCTCCGCGCATAAGTCCCGCTTTATCAGCAGGTGAACCTAAAACAAGATTATAAACCAGCACACCCTGCGAAATTGATAAATTGTAATACTGTTTGTGGGACATAGTAAGTCTTTCACCAAGAACACCGAGCCAAGGACGTGGGACTCTTCCAAATTTTTTAAGGTCAGATAATATTGCAGTTGCTTCGTTAACAGGGATTGCAAAACCCAGGCCACCGCTTTGTCCGGTTTGAGAAAGTATAAACCTGTTAATACCAATAACCTCACCTTTAAGGTTAAAAAGCGGACCGCCGGAATTTCCTGGGTTAATAGATGCATCTGTTTGTACAAAGTTATTGTAAGGACCTGAACCAATTGTGCGGTTTTTTGCGCTGATTATTCCAAGAGTTACCGTGTGCTCTAGTCCAAAGGGGTTACCCACCGCAAATACAGATTCTCCTATTCTTATTTTTTCAGAATCGCCAAGGGCCACGAAAGTTATTGAATCCGTGATTTTTTGTGTTTTATCGTCAATCTTTAAAAGAGCGATATCCATTTTAGGATCCCTACCAATTATTTTTGCATGATATTGGTGCTGATTAAGAAGCGTTATTAGAACCTCTGTGGCTTCTGCAACCACATGATCGTTTGTAAGAATGTATCCATCTTTATCAATAATAAAACCGCTACCGCGTGAAGTGTGTTTTTGTTCTTTGGGAATTCCCCAAAATTGAAAGAAATCATCCATGCCGTAAACTGTATAGTTAACCACCGTAATGGAGCTTATGTTGACAACTCCGGGCATAACCCTATCAAGAAGGTCCGGAAGCTCGCTTCCGGCAATTGGTGAGGCAAGGGTGAGTTTAAAAAATAAAAGAGTACTTAATAAACCACAAGACAAGATTAATTTTGAGAAAACGTTTGTAAAATTTAAATTGCGCATTGCACACTCCTTTTGAGTTTGCTCAAATCTAACGTTAAATTCCTACTTTTGTGAATTTAATTCTTAATACAACAAATTTGCAAGTAAGAGTCTAAAAAAAATACACTGACGCATCAAATCATTAAGTTGGTTTGTACAACATTTTTTTATAGGTTTTAAGACGTAATTTTGAGATAAGGGGCGATCAAACAACAAGGAGTTACAGATTAATGAGAGTTCACCAGTTTACAATTCAACCCTCACTTCCTGAGGAACTTATACCGCTTCAAAAAATTGCATACAACACCTGGTTTGCATGGAACGCAGATGCCACGGGTCTTTTTAGGGACCTTGATGAAAGGTATTGGGAGGAGTCTGATAATAATCCGGTGAAAATGCTGTCGCTTGTATCTCCAAAAAGACTTGGGGCCCTTGCAAAAGATGCGCAGTATGTTTCAAGAGTGAACCACGTTTATGCCAGGTTTCAAAAATACTTAACTGAGAACACTTGGTTTGATGAAAATTTTGGTAAACAGGAAAAACCTGTGATTGCATATTTTTCTGCAGAGTATGGAATACACGAAAGCTTGCCTATTTATTCTGGTGGGCTTGGAATTCTTGCCGGTGATCACTTAAAATCAGCAAGTGATCTTGGTTTGCCGCTTGTAGGCGTTGGGCTTCTTTATAAGCAGGGATATTTTAGGCAAAGGCTAAACGAGGATGGTGTACAGGAAGAGCTTTATCCAAACAACGAATGGAGCAGTATTCCTGTTCATTTAGAGAGAAACGATAATGGTGAGCCAATAATTTTCCCTGTTGAGATGGATTCTGAGGTTGTGTTTTGTCAAATTTGGCACGTGAATGTTGGAAGGATTTCTCTTTACCTTCTTGATTCAAACCTTCCTAAAAATTCTCCGATGCAAAGAGCAATTACCTCAAGACTCTACGATGGGGAAAGAGACACCCGTTTGCGCCAGGAAATTCTTCTTGGTGTTGGTGGGCTACGGGCGCTTAGACTTTTAGGTTATGAGCCCCAGGTTTACCATTTAAATGAAGGGCACTGTGCATTTATGGCGCTTGAACGTATCAGGCACCTTATGAGTGAAAAAGACTTATCTTTCGAAGAGGCAAAAGAGTTTGTGTGGGCAACTAACCTTTTTACAACACACACACCAGTTCCAGCAGGGAATGAAAGTTTTCATGTAGATCTTTTGCGCAAGTATCTTGAGCCATTCTCCAGGCGCCTTGGTTTTAGAAGCTGGGAGGAGTTTTTAGCTTTAGGAATGTTTGAGTATAAACCTGAAGTAAAAGATTTTTCGATGTCAATTCTTGCCTTAAAGTTATCTGCTTTTGCAAATGGAGTAGCGAAACTTCACGGCCAGGTTTCAAGAAGCATGTGGAGTAGGTTATATCCAAAACTACCTGAAAGTGAAGTTCCAATTTCATCAATCACAAATGGTGTTCATACAACGAGCTGGTTAAGTTCATCGCTTGTGGAGCTTTTTAGAAGAAGGCTCGTGGTTGAACCATCTGATCCTAATTCAACACTGAACTTCTGGCCCGAAGTCGAAAAAGTTCCCGATGAAGAACTTTGGGTTGCCCATCAAAAAGATAAACGTGCGCTAGTGCGTTTTGTCAGGGAGCATTCACAAAAAAAACAGATTACAAAGCAACTTAATGTTGATTTGGATTCAAAAGTTCTTACCATTGGTTTTGCAAGAAGGTTTGCGAAATATAAACGTGCAACTTTATTCCTGGATGACATTGACCGTCTATCTAGAATTCTTTTTAATCCTAAAAAACCTGTACAGATTATTGTTGCAGGCAAGGCGCATCCTGCTGATACTTACGCAAAAGAAGAACTCATTAAAAAAGTTGTTGAATTTGCGCAAAATCCAAATTTTAAGAGCAGAATAGTGTTTCTTGAGGATTACGAAATTCACATGGCAAGGTACCTTCTTCAGGGAGTTGATTTGTGGTTGAATAACCCCAGGCGCCCGCTTGAGGCATCCGGTACTTCCGGCATGAAGGCCGCAATAAACGGTGTTTTGAATTTTTCAGTTTTAGACGGCTGGTGGGACGAGGCCTATCAGCCCGAAATTGGTTGGGCAATAGGTGATGGCACTGTACATGAAGATGAAGAACTTGGCGATAAGATGGATGCTGAATCTCTTTACAGCACGCTTGAGCGTGAAATAATCCCACTTTTTTATGCACGTGATGCTGAAGGATTACCAAGGCAGTGGATAAGAATGATGAAAGATTCCATTATCACGGTTGGGCAACATTTTAGTGCGCACAGAATGGTTATGGATTATACAAAAATGTTTTATTCAAAAGCAATGAAGGCACATGCCAGCTTGTCTGCAGATAATTTTAAACGCGCAAGGGATCTAAATATTTGGTTAAAAAACTTTATAAAAAACTGGGATGCGCTTGAAGTTGTTGAGCTTGAGTCCCCGGTCCATAAAGCATTGTATGTTGGAAAAGATCTTATTGTGAGTGCTGGAGTAAAGCTTGGTGGTATTAAGGAGGAGGAAGTTACAGTTGCTTTGTACCACGGCGTACTTGGTGGGCATGAGGAAATAACAAATGGCTCTTGGATAAAAATGGAGAAGATAAAGAACGACAACGATATCAGTATATATGAAGCTACAATACCGTGCCAGGATAGTGGACGATATGGTTATTCTGTTTCTGTGCGTCCGGCACATCCTGATATTGTTGGAACATTTTTACCCACTTTGACAAAATGGTTCTAAGTGTATTTTACATTAAGGATAAAGCTTTTTAGGTTCTTAGTTTTATGAACGGAAACATTTTAAATTCTAGAAATTTAAAAGTCTGTTTTGCGTTTATAATTATAACAATTATTTTGTTTTTTATTTTATTAAAACTCTCTGGGACCCCAATAACTATTGTTCCTACAAAAAATGAAATCAATAATAGAATTGGTGTGGCGCTTCAAAAAAGTATGAATGATCTTGTTGTTTATGAAGATATGTTAGGTGAGGGGCCTGGTGGTTGGGACAAGGATCCAAGATACCCTGCGGATAAAGTTAATTGCATTGTTTGGGTGAGAAAAATTATTAGTGAAACTTTTGGTTTTGGAAATATTGAGAAAAAAAAGCGGGCTATGGACAAAATTCGTTACTACAAAGGTGAAGTCGGTTTTGCTTTTAGAAAACATTACACTTCAAGATGGTTAAAATTTGATCCCGGG
>CAZQUK010000033.1:12006-15380 GCA_964596435.1 uncultured Oligoflexia bacterium | reverse complement strand
GATGATGATTTTACCCAACCAAACTCACCACCAGGTAATTTAAGCTGGAACCACGATAGATTATTTTTATCTTTATCGTTTTTATTAGTTTTGCTGAGCGTTAATCCTGGGGGCAACTTTTCTAGTTCAATAAATTCTTCTCCTGGTCCGCTATAAAACCCCGCAGAACTTATTGTAACACAAGGAATATTGATTGTTTCTCTTATTAAATGTAAAACGGACCCCGTTGTTAAAATAATTAAGGAAAAAACAGGAATTAACAAAACGGTGTGTTTTATGGGCACAATACGTTTGCTTTTTTTAAATGTTCGCAAGATGTGAATAATTCCATAACCACAAACCAAAAAAGTAAAAAATCCAAATATTCCAAGTGCTTCTTCAAGCGGAAACCCCTCAAGAAGAGTTTTGCTCCCAATCAGAGCACCATGAAAAATTTTTGGTGTAATTTTTAAGCTTTTCGACAGGGCTAGTTTATAATTATTTTCAACCTCCAAAGATAAGGAGTTGATAATTTTGGCTTTTTTTAGAAACGCAAGAGCTTTTTGTGGTTTATTAAGTTTTAGATTAATTAATCCAAGATTTGAGTAGTATGAATACGAGCCCGAGGCCGGCGACCCCAAAAGTAGATTTTCTGCCCCCTCAAAATTGTTTTGTTGATACAGGTTTTTTGCGTTTTCCCACGCATTTGTTTGAGAAGCTTTGACGTAGTGAATTGAAAAAAAGCAAAAAAAACATATTATTATTATACAAGTATAAGTTGAGCGCATACTCTACAGGATAATGCCAGGTTTTCTTGCGTGCAACAAAAATAAACCCTTGATTTTACATATAAAATCATTTTACTACTTATGTTTATAATTATTTTTCGGGGTACTTGATGAGTAAGCGGATACAATTAGAAGCAAAAAGGGCTATTGAGATTGATTCAACAACCATAAGGGGTAATGAAGAAATTGCAGCGTATTTTCTTAAACTCTTAAATAGATACGAGGTAAATGGGGAGCTTCAAACCGTAATACACTCTGCAAATCACATTTCAAAAAGGCAGCTAAATCTTATAGCAAAGATTGGAGACCCCCTTGTTGATAGAACGACAAAACGTGGGCTTTTACTTTTAACTCATTTAGATACGGTATCTCCCGGCCTAAAAGAAAACTGGACCTATTTGCCCGGCGGGCCGCTTTGTTCGGAAGTTAAAAACGATGTTATGTATGGTTTAGGTGCCGCAGATGCCAAAATAGATTTTATTTGTAAATTGCACGCGGCCTGTTCTTTTCGTGATAGAAAATTTAAAGAGCCGCTCTACCTTGTGGGAACGTGCGCAAAAGAAATTGGGATGATTGGGGCAAGATATCTGATCCAATCTATGGCGGTAAATCCAAGGTGTGTTCTGGTTGGAGCGCCCACAGATTTGCAGATTATTGGAAATAACAATAAATTTATAGAATTAAAATTGTCGATTGATTTTTCTCCGATAGAAAGGGACGCGCGGGGTTTTAATAGGAGGATCAATATTCACTCATTTGGGGAGTCCGCACTTTCCGGTTATCCATCATTTGGCAGAAGTGCGATTTTACAGCTTTTAAATTTTCTTGAGGAAACGTCCAAAAATGGCTTTGAAATAAGATTTAATAAAATTTATGGCGGGGATTTCTTTTCAAAGATACCTGATTACGCTTCAAGTGAGTTTTATCTTTCCTCAAAGCAGTTTGAGGATTTTAAGAGATTTTTTCAAAGATATGTTTACAGAAAATCAGCAAATAATTCTTTCAATATTGAAATAGGTGGTGTGGGGGACGCAGGCGTTAAGTTTCTTCCTGTTGAAATTCAAAAATGTTTCGAGGACATTGGGGCTTTAATGTGCGAGACGGTTAACAAAGGAGATCGTGGCAGTGCCGACAGGCCCCAAGAAAACTACATAATTCAAAATGAGTCCACATCATGGACCGGCATTCGTCAGCGACTTTCTGGTTTGGATTTGTATTTTGACGTCAGGCTTTTCCCTCAAACGAATATTGATATTTGGAAAAATGAAATAAAAGAAAAAGTGCATAATCTTGGAGCAAAATATCCAGGCTTAAATATGATGTCCTCTTTTGAAACAATCCATCCACACGTAAGCACCAAGGAAGATAGTTGGTTTTTAAGTCTTTGTAGAAAAGAAATTGAAAAAAGCGGTGTGAAGCAGAAAAGTATTTTGAGTTCATATGGTTCAGAAGCTGCGCATTTTTATAAAGCAGGTTACGATGTTTTAAGCTTTGGGCCGGGTCAGGCGGAGGGCGCTTCAAGCTCTCCAAACGAGGGGTGCTGTATAGAGCAAATTGAAAAAGCGGTTCAATTTTATAAGGGTGTTATTGAAAAAATTTGTTTTTAGTTTTTCTGGGGAGGGTTGTTGTAATGGATGAAATATCAAAATTCCAGGTTAAGGGAAACTATATTGCGGGAAAGTTTATAACAACCAAGGACCCGATGGGACAGTGGGAAAAAATTTCTCCCGCAAACAATAAAGACGTTATTGGAAATTATTCCCTTTCATACGGGTCTATTGATGAAGCGGTGTTGTCTGCCCACAAAGCAAGAAAAACCTGGAGAGATGTCTCAATTGAAAACAGAATAATTTATATTAAGCGCTACCAGGAGGCTTTAAAAAACAAGGAAAAAGATTTTGTAGAAATGATATCAAGAGAGGTTGGTAAGCCGCTTTGGGAGTCAAGACTGGAGTTTGGAAAAATTATAGACAACATTAATATTATAAGAAAAGAGGGTTTAGAATTAATACGTGATTATGAAATTAAAGAAGCCCTGCCCCTAACCCGGGGCCATTGTTTGCACAGACCTCTTGGTGTGCTTGCAATTATTGGCCCATTTAATTTTCCGGGCCATATTCCTAGTTCACATATAGTATCCGCATTAATTTCGGGAAACACGGTTGTTTTTAAACCATCCGAAAAAACACCCGGAGTCGGCCAACTAATTGCAGAATGTATTGATAAAGCAGAACTCCCCGCTGGGGTTTTTAACCTAATTCAAGGAGAAAAAGAAGTCGGAAGAAGGCTTTGTGTTCATGAAAATGTACACGGTGTTGTTTTTACCGGATCGTATGAGGTAGGTCTTAGAATAAAGCAGGACATTCTAATGCAAAGCTGGAAACATTTAACTTTGGAAATGGGCGGTAAAAACGCATGTCTTGTTTGGAGGGACGCAGATATTGATGTTGCTATATATGATAATTTAAGGGGTGCGTATTCTAATACCGGACAAAGGTGTAATTCCACCAGTATTGTTTATGTTCATAGTGATTGTTTTGAGAATTTTTTAGAAAGATTTCATAAACACGCTAAGGAGTTTTCGATTGACCACCCGTTTAATGACCC
>CAZQUK010000033.1:7008-11996 GCA_964596435.1 uncultured Oligoflexia bacterium | reverse complement strand
TTATTGACAGAACATCAATGGATAGATATTTGAAATTTCAAGGCGTTGCTCTTCGTGAAGGGTTTGAATCCATTATGAGAGGGAAGCCTCTTGAGCTTGAACACAAGGGGTTTTATGTTACCCCCTCAATTTATGCATGGACAGCCCCAGAAATAACAAAGGCCGCGAAAAGTGTTATTTTTCAGACAGAACTTTTTTCTCCTTTTGTCGTTATTGTTCTAATAAAAACACTTGAAGAAGCTGTAAGCCTAATGAATACGAATCAATATGGGTTAGTGAATAGTATTTACTCTGCCTCAAAAGATATTTATAACGAAAGTCTAAAGGAGCTTGAGGTTGGAATGGTAAACTGGAACAGGCCAACAATTGAATCATCCTTTAAGCTCCCCTTTGGTGGGATAAAAAGGAGTGGTAATAGATTCACAGGTGGGGTTACCGCCCCCCTTTTCTGTACGCACTATCAATCAACCCTTGAGCTTGATTCGCCAAAAATTCCAGATAGTGGTGTGGTACCTGGGTTAAAGCTTAATTAGGCCAGGCTCACCAAGAGGAGAATTACTGAGAAATATTTTTTTGAACCCTTACGGCAATGGGACCTTTCGTGCTTTGTTCAAGCTCGAATATTACCTCTTGCCCTTCGCTTAGGCTTTGAAAGCCATCGCCCTGAATGTCTTTATAATGAACAAATATTTCCTCGTTAATTGAGCTTGTAGAAATAAAGCCATAACCCTTGTTGTCATTAAACCAACGAACAAGACCAATTATTGATTTTTTTTTGTTTTTACACATTTCTGCCATTTATTACTCCAGCATCAAAACGCTCATGTTTTGAATAACCACCCAAACATCGACGAACCCTAAACTTAAAGGCCGCCACCAGTCAAATCAAATCGTAGCAGAATACTAAACAAAAAAAAGCCCCCATTTAAGTAAAATTAAATGGGGGGAGTGGGTAGAAAACTTTAAGTTTATTAACTAGTTAGTAAACATCCCGTCGATCGAGGGGATGTTATTAAAAGATTCTGGTGCTAGTGGGTCGTGAAGTCCGTAATCACCAAAGGACCCGGCATAAATACTGTCATTATTCATTCCCCACGGGTTGAGGCTGGGGTTAAAATTCATGGAATCCATACCTCCGTTATTTAATCCAAATGGTGAGAGTGAGCCATCAAGGTTTGATCCAGGAACGGCCAGGGTTGCCGGTGCTGTACCAAGAATGGGGTTGTTTGAACGCGCGGGCGTTTGTCCGGAGCCAGCCGCCGCGGCCTGTTCTTGAAGCTGTTTGTATTGTGATTCGAGCCTTCTTCTATCAGCAATGGCCTTTTCAAATATCTGCTTATCGCGATTTTTTGGCTGGTTTGCAAGCTGTCTGAGTTCGATAATTTTTTCTTGCAAAGCAAGCTGTCTTGCTCTGGCAGGCATTGAGTATTCTAGCCCCGCAACCATCCATTCCTCAAGCATGCTTGTGTGCAGTGATGCTACGGTTTCAGTAAAAACACTATCATATCCGTTGGCAACCAAGAAGCGCTCTCCAGCTGTGGACATAAACCTAAGCTTTGCGATAGATAGATTTTGTTTGAAATCTTCGAGTTTTGTTTTCGTGGCCGCATCAAAATCCAAAGAGAGGGCTTCGTCCGTGGTTTCTTCAGCACTTTCAAAATATGCTATACTGTCGTCAAAATGTTCCATGCCTTTTTCAATGCTTTTTCCCATATAAAACGTGGCCATAAACTGATAGCGCCTTACAACCATGCTTATTAAACCAGCTACTGTTGTGCTTTTATCGGGAAGAACGCGTTCGGCTATATCATTAATCTTTTCACGAAGTTGAATAAGACCATCTTCGTCGGCTTTTCTGATTTCAATACCAACAAACTTAATTTCTAAATTATCGATTGATTCAAGGAGCTTGCTTATTTTTTTGTCCGCGCCTTCGTTGATTCCCTTAAGTGCATCTAGCCTGGTTCTAAAATCGTTTGCAACTTTATCAAGCCCGTCCAGAGATTTAATTTTACTAAGAGCCTTTTTGATTAAGTCTATTTCTTTTAGATCCAAAGCTGCGAGCATTTGAATATGCTCAATTAAGCTTTCTCTTTTCATGTTGCCAGGGTTGTCGACTATGCTTTGAACCTTTTCTCTCATACCCGTGAGATCATCAAAGTTCTTCACGCAATTTGAAACTTGAGTTTGTATATTTTTTGGTATTTCCTCAAGGCGTTTTCCTGCAAAACTTAGGCTTGACTGCCAAAGCGTAAGGCTTGCCCCTATAATTATGAAATAAATTGTTACTAATTTTAAATGAGACCCTAAAGTATAGGTTTTTGTGTTCCACATCATCTTCCGCTCCTTTTTCTACTACTCGCTATATTGCTTTCGCTTCAACTCAACTCTGTGTTTTCTTATCAGTAGTTTAAAACCCAATTCGGTTTTTTTACTCTTGATAAGCCAAGAGAAAACTATCT
Source organism: uncultured Oligoflexia bacterium (assembly GCA_964596435.1). GTDB lineage: Bacteria > Bdellovibrionota > UBA1018 > UBA1018 > CAZQUK01 > CAZQUK01. The sequence goes on along the minus strand of CAZQUK010000033.1, from coordinate 9,534 downwards.
CTTTGCCCCACTTAAAGCAAAAGCCGGACCAGTTTTGTGGATAGTAAGATTTAGAAATAAAAACAATGGGTTGTGCGCACCGGGGGCTGCGTATTATTAATCAAAAGGTGCCAAAAAAATTGACAGTAAAAAAATTTTTAGTCAAAAAACCGGGTCTATAACAGATTCTTAATTTCCGGTGGCAGTAATTTCAAAATTATTTTTTTCATTTTCTCTTGATGATAGAGACAAAATAATTCTTTTTACGGTCAATCTCACAATGCCGGCAACTTCAGTGTTTGTTGTGGCATCCGTACTCAGTTCCCAAAGTGTGTCGTTATCGTGATTCCTTGATAATTTTGTGATGTGCTTATTTGTCTTTACTGTTTCTATGACATCAGCCAATTGTTCGATTGTGCTTTCGTCAATTGGTTTATCGTAGGCATCTTCATCGAATTCTGTGTTTTTAATTCCTAATTCAAAGAATATAGTATCGGCCCGCCATTCGCTACTAATCGATAAAAGAACGTTTCCTTTAATTTTAAATACTTGAAGCTCTTTTTCAGTAAGATTTAGGATTCTCTTTTTCGGTTGATCGCTACTTAAAGAATATGAAAGGAGATCGTTAATTTCTGGAGAATTTTCAAAAACTAGGTTGCTTTCTATGAAATTGGTATCTATAGATTTCATACCATCACTAAAACGCGAAATTTCGGGCGCAACCGGGGCTGGTGTTTGGGGGTTTCCGTTTTCATCGTTAAATTTTGATATGCTTGGTGACAGCGGACTGCAGTGAGTGATCGCAAGCGCTAAGAACGTTAACCCAATAATTCCAAAGGCAATATATTTTCTTTTAAGTGTAATTACTTTCATAAAATTCTCCGAGGAAATATTTTCCGTCTCGAGCATAAGCAATCGGTGTACCAAAACCACAAAAAACAAATATCCCCATAAAAACAAGATATTGTACTAACCAGCTTGTTGTTGTTTCACTCTTTAACTGTTTATTTAGTTTACAAGTGACTGACAAAAAGTGCTTTAAAGCCAAAAATCGCAGTGGATAGTAAAAACAGATGAATCGACAAAAGCAGAAGGGCATAACGTTAAGTTATTATAAAGAAACTTTCTTGTGGCTCTCGGGCCAGCAACACAATCACCAAAAGTAATTGGCTCATGACTTGCATTGACACGGGTACGGGAGTTTTTTATGAGAGGATTATTATGAAAAATCTAATTATGTTTATGTGTGCGACGTTAGTGTTTGTGGCAAGTATTTCGGCCTACCCTGAATACGCCCCGCTTGAGATTGAGGGCTTACCAGCAATAGATAGACTTGTTTTGGTGCCAGGTAGTGTTGACGGTAACGCCGTTTTTGTTGGTCTTAGTGGGTTGGAAAATAAAGTACAAAAAAAGTGTATGCAAAAACAAACCCAAGAATTACTCGATGTGATTGCCGGTGGGGAAGAAAGAGCCATTCTAAAAGCAATAAAGGTTGAACCTATTTCAATTTATTTAAGAGATATTTCTTCCGGAAAAAAACTAGATGAAGGTGTAATGACCGGTATAGAGCTAGATGACGTCGAGTATGAAATATCTGGCAAGCGCGTGCTTTTACTAAACCCTGTAATTAATGAAAAACAAGAATGCGAAATAATTAATAAAATGAAAATCAGGAAACTTCTTGCCGGGTGGTCACGGTTATTAGATTTTGAGCTTAGGGATATTGAGAAAAGTTTTGGCTCCACAGTTTTTGGAGATAAGATAGCGGAGGAAGCAAGACAGTGCGACGGAAAAGAAAAAAACACATCAGATTTAATCCGTTCTAAAAGTAACACACACGCCGCACCCATGGCCGCGGGTTTTTAGCTAAAAAGAAACAACGGGAAGTACGCCCCGGTGGTTATGAAGATATAATGCAGATAAATTTTTTAGCTTTTAATTTTTTTAATTTCTTCAATCATTATTGGGACCACAGTAAACAGGTCTCCAACAATTCCGTAATCGGCCAATTCAAAAATTGGAGCTTCAGGGTCCTTGTTAATAGCTACTATGACCTTTGAAGTTCTCATCCCGGCTAAGTGTTGTATTGCGCCACTTATTCCACAAGCGACATAAAGACTGGGCGATACAACTTTACCCGTTTGCCCCACCTGGTCTGAGTGTGGTCTGTAGCCGGCATCAACTGCGGCGCGAGAGGCTCCAACACCTGCCCCCAATAAATCTGCCAGTTCTTCGATAAGTTTAAAATTTTCAGCATTCTTCATTGCCCTTCCCCCAGAAACAACGATTGATGCTTCTGTAACGTCAGGCCTTGAAGAAATACCTTTAATAATTTCCTTTATTTTCGTTTTAAGGTTATCAACACCAGCGCTTGCATTAATTATTTCAGCCTTTTTGGAAGAATCTGCATTTGGAAGGCCAATCGTATTTGGGCGAATTGTTGCAAGTTTTGGCCCTTCTCCTAAAAATTCAACTTCAACAGATGCCTTGCCGGCGTATACGGGCCTTCTTAGGTTTAAGTTTCCGCCGCTAAAATTAATTTCAGTA
>CAZQUK010000033.1:0-6998 GCA_964596435.1 uncultured Oligoflexia bacterium | reverse complement strand
GGTTGCAAGTCCTGTATTTAAACGCGCAGAAAGTCTTGGCATAAGGTCGCGCCCGGTTGGTGTGTGTGCGGCAAGAATAATTTCAGGTTTTAGATCATTTATAAGGCCCAGTATTGCTTTGGCATAAGCTTCGCCTGAGTAATATTTAAACGCTGGGGCATCAAAAAGGTGAACTTTGTTTGCGCCACTTGGGCCAAGCTCTTCTGCAAGAGACGAAATGCCCTCCCCCAAAAGAACGGCGTGGGTTTCGTTACTTGCGGCTGACGAGGCACCAAGAAGTTCAAACGTTGGTTTTTTTAATTTTCCATTTCTTTGTTCTGCAATAATTAATACTTTTGACATATTTTATACTCCTAATTCCTTTTATAAAACTTTTGCTTCTTCGTTTAGCAACCTTACGAGCTCTTTTGTCTGAGCATCGGGTTCGCCATTTATTTTCTTTCCAGCCTGTCTTGGTGGTGGAAGTTTATAGTTTTTGAATTTAATTTTCTGATCAGCCGCCGAAAGGCCTAAGTCTGTAAAAGAAATTTTATCAATGGGCTTCTTTTTTGCTTTCATGATGTTTGGAAGGCTTGCGTAGCGTGGTTCGTTTAGGCCCTTTTGCGCCGCAAGTACTGCGGGTAGGGGTGATTCAATAACCTCAAAAGCACCGCCTTCTATTTCGCGTTTTCCAACCACAGAAGTTCCGGCGGTATATTCAATGGAAGTTAACACCGTAAGGCACGGGATTTCTAAAAATTCAGCCAAGAGCTGACTCACCTGGGCGGATCCGTCATCAATTGCTTCTTTTCCTGTAAAAACAATATCAACTTTTGCTTCTTTTTTTAGTGCTTCTGCAAGAGCTTTTGCGGTTAGGTGGTTGTCTGCGGTTTCTGGAAGATCAATTTGGATACCGGAATCGGCCCCCATAGCAAGCGCACTTCTGATTGCGGAGGAAATTCTGTCTGGTCCTGCTGAGAGAACTTTTACAGTACTGTCTGCATTTTTTTCTTTTAAGCGAATAGCCTCTTCAACGGCAAACTCGTCATATGGCGACATTATCCACTTTATTCCCGCAACATCGATTCCGCTTGCGTCACTATTTAGCTTGATTTTGGTTTCTGTGTCCGGAACTTGTTTGATACAAACATAAATATTCATATTTTGTTTCCTTTTTTGGAGTTTAAACTACTTAAAAATTAGTTACTTATATAACATTTTTACCACACTAGTTAAAATACCTGAAGGAAAAATAAAAAATTGCTTCAGTCAGAACAATTTAAAACTTTGCATTTAGCTAAAATGTCATAATTATTTTATTTATTAATCAATCGCAAAACACACCACTAGGCGTTAGGTGGTTTCGCCCCGAATCAAATCATAAAAGGTTTCCCGCTTTCTAATAGTGCGAAATTTTTTACCACTTATTAACACCTCACTTGCGAGCAGGTGCGAATTATAGCGCGACGCCATGGAAAAACCGTACGCACCAGCCGATAAAATTACTAAATAATCATCCGAAGTAATATTTTTTGATAAGAGCCTATCCCGACCCAAAACGTCTGAACTCTCACAAACAGGTCCTACCACATCAACCGTCTGCTTTATGTCAGTTTTGTGTTGCGCGGCACTTATGGGGATTATTTCGTGATAGCTGTCATAAAGGGCTGGTCTGATAAGATCGGTCATAGAGGCGTCTACAATGATAAATTTTTTTTTCTTTCTTTCTTTTTTGTAAATAACGCGAGTTAAGAGTAGACCTGAATTTCCAAGAATCACACGCCCCGGTTCAATTATAACCTTAAGCGGGAGTGCTAGACTGGCGCCAGGTCCAAAATATTTATTTATTAGGGTAACATAGTTTTTAATTTGTGGGGGTTTAGTGTTTTTATACTGGATACCAACCCCCCCACCTAGATCAATAAATTTTAATGGATAAGTTAATTCTGTCTGTAGGTTTTTAATTAATTTTTGTGTTAAAGAAAATGCCCCGTTTAGGGGTCTAAGAGACATAAGCTGGCTTCCAATATGAATATTAATTCCACAAAGAGAAATATTTTTTAGGTTCTTTATTAGTGCTAGCGCATCGTATATTTCGCATATATCTAATCCGAATTTATTAATATCAAGACCGGTTGTAATTCCCGGATGTGTTTTGGGATTAATATTGGGATTAAACCTGAGGCCGATTGGTGCCGTAAGCGATAGAGATTTGGCCAGTGTGTTTATGTTTATAATTTCAGACGGAGATTCAACGTTTAAACAATAAATTTTACTTTTAAGTGCATAAAGAATTTCTTCGTTCGTTTTGCCAACGCCCGAAAATAAAATACTTTCTGGCCGAATACCGGCGCGCAGTGCCTTATATAGCTCACCGCCTGAGACGATATCAGCCCCGAGATTATTTTTTGCCATCAAGGATAATATTGCAAGACTTGGATTTGCTTTAACGGCAAAACAAATTTGATGGTTAGTTTTGTATAAATATTTTTTTATTGTTTTTATTTGCGATTCGATGTGGGTTTTTGAATATAGATAAGTTGGAGAACCACAGGTTTTTATTATTTTTGTGAGCGGAACGCCTTCAATAAAAAGAATCCCGTTTTTGTATTTCAAAAAGGGAGAAATTTTTGAATATGTCGTATTTTTGGATGCTCTTGATTTAAGATTTTTTTTATCTTTCACTGGGGCTGGTATCCGAAGTCTCCTGTTTTGTCTGTTTGTTTTCGGGTTCTTTTTCGGGTTTTACAAGAACCGATGATCTTGTGTTCCAGGGAAGTGGGTTAGCGGCTGGCGGTAGTGGTGGGAGCTTTACGCCACATGAAAAGCAAAACAAAAAAACTAAAACCAACACCCCTAATTTCATCAAATACATAAACCCTCAAAAAGCGCTAAAACTTTAACATAAGGCCCGCCAGAAACATATCGAGTCCAGCATCAAACCTGGCAAACCAACCCGGCCCAATTTGAAAAATAATCCCACCGCCGGCAGAGATTAACGTGGAGGAAAGAGCATTATAGGTATCCAGATCTCCAACGCTGGCTTTTACAAAATTTTGCGTTATCCCGCCATAAAAGAAAATACCAAAGCCCTTACTATAATGGATATTATATCTGACAGTTCCGGTTAGTGGCACCACAAGGTAAGCATCGTCTCCTGTGGCGAGACCTAGAATTCTATAATAGGAAACTCCCCCCTCAAGCACAAGCGAGTCTTGTGTGTCGTGTGATCTTAAAAAAATTGTTTTTCCGATTGTAATTCCGTATTTAAGGCCAAATCCAACATAATAGCCCGCCGCCCCATAGGCGTCGAAATTTTTATAATAACCAAGACTTCCTGTTAAATTATTGTAGTAGTAATCAAAAGGTTCCACCTCTTCGATGTAGAGGCCAAGCATTTCCTCTTCTTCTTCGCTTTCGGCTTCTTCTAGAAGCTCCTCCGGGTCCACGTATTCGTCCTCATCAAGCTCTTCGTCAAGTTCATCGTCAGTTAAATCTTCAGCAATTTGCTCCTTTATTGGAGCAGGCTCTTCATCAAGCTCAAGTTCTTTATCTTCTTCTGGCTCACTAACCTGTGGGGCGGGTTCATCGAGGTTTTCGAGTTCTTCTATGTCGTCAAGGTCTTCGTCTGTTTCAACAAGCAGGGCTGGATCAATGTCTGAAATTTTTTCAAGCGAACGGAACGTTTCTCCATTATTAAGAATGACGTTGTTTCCGTAATACCTAACACGTTTTGCAGCAAAACGGTTTTTGTCGGGGTACTCCTTAAGAACGCGAAATGCCATAATCGGTTCATTATTTTTTTTAAAAAGAAGAATCCTATATTTATTGGGGCTGGTTCCTTCTGTGGTTTCAACCATATATATTCGAAGGGATTTACTTCTTCCAATAATTTTAACAGTAGCTTCTGCGGCTACAATATCTGGTAATTTGTTTTCAGCCTCCCCGGCGGTTTCTGCGCGGATATTTGTCGATGTAAATACAAAAATGCTTAAAAGAAAAAAGAAAACTTTGACGGTATTTAATCCTTTTGATTGAATCCATGAGTATGAAACGCCAAATATATTATTCATGTTTTTTCAAATTAAGTCTAACTTGCTTGGGGCGCGCTGTCGAGAAAGTAGCGCGTAGAAAGTCTAATTTTTTATTAATATGTTTAAGTATTTGTACAGTGGCTCATGCAGAGCCCGTGTTTCAGGAAAAAATTCAAGAAAATGAAAAGATTGGGGTTGAGGAGCGTGGTGGATTTGAAAATGAAAAATATTTGGAAGCAAAAAAATTATTAAAAGGCAAAAAGTGGGCCGAGGCAGCTATAATTTTACGAAAGGTTGTTAATGATCAACCAGGTTTTTTGCCGGGTGTTATTGATTTTTCAAGGGCACTTCTTTACTCGGACAGACGCGAGGAGGCCATTGGCGCACTTAAGGATGCACTGCAAAACACAAGGGGGCAACAAAAGGATATTCTGATAAGAAGAATTAGGGTTGTTTCTGGAATATTTATTAAAAGTGAGAATTTTCAAGTTTTTCAGGATGGTATGCATTTTCTTAAAACAGAACAGTATTCCAGGGCAAAAGATATATTTAAAAAACTTAGCACAAAAGAACCGAAAAATATTGTGGTGTCAATCAGGCTCGGTCAGAGCCATTTGATGGATGGAAACGTAAAAGGCGCCATTGATTTATTTAAAGAGGCCAGAGGCATAAATCCGTTTGAACCGGAAATTTCTCTTTGGCTTGGTCGCGGCTTAATGGAGTCAGGATATATTGATGAATCCTTAGAAGAACTTGAAACGGCTCAAAAAAAGCTTAAAAATTCAGAAAGGGCTGTTTTTTGGCTTGCTGAGTCTTTAATAAGGAAGGGAAGGATTAAACAGGCCGGTGAGCTTCTTATGGAAGACATTAAAAAAAATCCGTTTCATATAAGCATAATTGTAAAAAGTGTTGAACTTGAGATGGGAGAAGCAATGCTAACGTTGCGACATCTTTTCGTTTTAAGAAAAAGATTACAACTGGCGTTAAGCAGGTTAAATAGCTTTAATACTGATTCAGGGCGGTTTATTTTTGAAAGTGAACTCGGTTTGCGAATGTTTGATAAAAAAAATCTAAATAAATCAATTGATAGGCTCTTTAAATTGGTTGAGCAGGAAATTGAAACACAGGAGAAAGAAAAAGAAATAGAAAAAAGCTAATCACGGGTTCTTGACTAGTTAAGGGTTCTCAACCTATTGAGAGAAGTAGTTAATATTTTCAAAAGGAGAAGGTTACTTGGCGGCAGATAAAATATTTATAGCTATAGCCGGTAATATCGGAGCGGGTAAAACCAGCCTAACCAGAATGCTCTCGGAAAAGTTTGGTTGGGAGGCCCACTTTGAAGCAGTAACAAACAATCCCTACCTAGAAGATTTTTATCGCGACATGGCAAGATGGTCGTTTAATTTACAAGTATTTTTTTTAAATAACCGTTTTACGGCACATCAAAATATAACTCTTGGAAACAACAGCGCCGTGCAGGATAGAAGCATTTATGAAGACGCTAACATTTTTGCAAGAAGCCTTTATGAGCAAGGTAAAATGGAAGAGCGGGACTTTAAAAACTATCTTGATCTTTACGGTGTGATGCAGCAGTTTTTAGCACCACCCGATCTCATTGTTTATTTAAGAAAAAGCCTTCGTGTACTTAAGGCCCAAATATCAAAACGCGGAAGGTCATATGAGGCGGATATTCCAGAGGAATACTTAGCAAACCTAGGACACTATTATGACGATTGGCTAGAAAGATATGATTTTGGACCCAAGTTAATATTAAACACGGATGATTTAAATTTTGTGGAGCGAAAAGAAGATTTTGAATTAATCGCTAATAAAATCGTAGAAGCCCTTGATCAAAAAGACCTTTTTCTATTGCCACGGAGCGAAAAAACAGGATAGTCCCCACGCTTGGTGCCATGCTCCAGGTGTGGAGTAATTTTTAAAAAAACTTATCAAGAAATTCAAAAGCTTACCGAGAAGTATATAGGTCACAAACATTTTATTATGTTTTAAAAGTGTTTGGAGGGGAAGTTATGATTAGAATTTTTGGTTCAATGTTTGGAATTATGGCGATACTTGTTTTCGTTTATGGATGTTCTTCGTCAAAAGTTGAACAAGACGACGCCCTTTTTGGGGAGGAAATCTCCATGGATGGTGCTGATGCCGAAACTGACGAGTTACCAGCGGATGAAGAAGAGGTGGGCACCGACGAAGAGGCTACCCAGGGCGACGACGAAGTTACTCAAACCGACGAAGAGCCAGCTCCTGGTTTTGACGAACCGGTTGTAGCGGCAGCGGGTGCTGCAGTATCTTACACCGTAAATAAAGGCGATACATTAATGAAAATCGCATTTGAAAAGTTTGGTGACATTTACGCCTGGAAAAAAATCTATGAAGCCAACCGGGATATATTAACGGATCCAAACGTTGTTCCGGCAGGAACAGTGCTGAAAATAGAGGAGCCTTCCGCACCAGTGGTTATTGATCAGACGGGCGATAAAAAACATTTAATCAGACAGGGCGAAACCTTGGGATCAATTTCTGGCGAAATATATGGAACAGCGTCAAAGTGGAAAAAACTTTGGGAGTACAATAAACAATTAATCCAAGATCCAAATAAAATTTATGCGGGCTTCTATTTGTATTACAGCGTTTCTCCACAGGAAGAACAAGATGCTATTCAATTTAAAAATCAGAACCTAGCAGGTCCAGGAGGTGGCGGTGCTTTCCCAGAGCAGGCAGCGCAGCCGCAAGACACGGGTTTTGGTGAGGGTACCACAGATACTATGTCCCCACCGGCTGCTGCGGATCAGTTTTCTGCGCCACCTTCAGAGCAAACGGATAGTTTTGGGGCCCCAAGAGAACCTGCGGGTGGAGAATAAACGAAAGGGTCTTGTTTGGAGCGTGTTTAGAATTCCTTAGCATACCGCGCACCTGCCCAATTAAAATATAGAAATTTTACTGTATAATAAATAATTATTTGTATTA
>CAZQUK010000032.1:0-15938 GCA_964596435.1 uncultured Oligoflexia bacterium | reverse complement strand
GCAATTTCAATACTTGATGTCGCCTTTTTTCTTTCCACCAAGAGCACATCGATTTCCTGTTTCATTTTAAGTAAAGTTTTATTCTGATTTTGCTTTTCAATTATTACCTTATTTCTCCAATCCTGATACGAACCGGAGAACTTTTGAATTTTTTGTTCTTTCTCATTAAGCTCTTGCTTCATTTTGTCTATTTTTTCAAGAAGCGATATCTTTGAGTTTTTCTCCTGCTCCAGCATACCGTTTATATTCTCAAGCCTTATTGTGAGCTCATTTTTTTCGTTATTTTTTTCAACGAATTTTTTATAAAGTTCCCGGAGCTTGAATTCTAGGTTTTTTTTGTCTTCTTGGAGTTTATTAATTAAGTTTTGTTTTTCTTTTCTTTCACTGGCACCTTCATCTGACAAAAGGGAAAGCTTATTCTGAAGCTCATCAATTTTGGTGCGCATAAGCCCCTCTTTTTGATGAAACCCCTCAAGCATGCTCGTTTTTAATTCAAGTTCACGATACAGTGATTGATACTCTTTATGAAGAATTTCATATTGTTGTTGATGTCGATAAACGCCCATCAAAACATCCTGAATACCTTCTCCGTTTACTGGTGATCCATAAGACTGTGATGCAAGGAGAGCATCCTGCTCTGTTCGAATATCCATATTCTTCCCCCTAATACAACAAATAAACAAAGTTATGAGCTTTTGCCCACTACTTACTATTGTGTAAGAAAAATCAAAATTTTTCCAGTACGCATTAATTTCTGTCCAATTATTTTGAATATTCTGACTAAAGCGCCAAAACATTGACTAAATTGCAATTGATTATTAAAAAATCAAACACTTCCTAAAGCATATCGTTATCAATCTTGAGCTAACAATTTGCAGATGGGCCATCAAAAAAAGACTCCATCATTTTTTTACTAAGCTTATCATTTTTATCGGGAGGAGAGCACGGATGAATTTCATCACCGCTATTTGCTATTAGTGCCTTCTTTTTTTCATTTTTGTTAAAGCCCTGCTCGTTATAAATTTGTTTTATCCTGTTCCAGTTAACAATTATCTCTTTATAAAATTTATCAAAAAGGCCCCTTTTGTCTTTTGGAATCTGCCTTAGCCCAACCTTAAGTTCACGAACCAAAAACACCTCAGTTTCCTTCATTGACAGAATTTCTCTTAAAATCTCTTCATCAAAAAGTGTGCTTTCTTGTCTGATTTTTTGTATTTCTGCGTCTTTTCTGGAAACCTCTTTTCTAATACCGTCAGTCTCTTCAATTCTTCCTACAATTTCATTTTTTAATCTTTCATTTTCAACTTTAATTTTCTGTATTTCTGCGTCTTTTTGTTTTAGTGTGTCAATTTCAATTGCGTATTTATTTAGATCTTTATCTTTTTTGTATTGATCAATTAATGTTTCGCGCATTCTGGTTTCTTGCAACCTGATTGTTTTTTCTTTTTCGTCAACAAGCTCTTTTAATCTTTTAACTTCAATTTTTAAATGCGCAAGACTCCTGTCGTGTTCGTTTTGGCTTTCGGAGATACGCTTTTCACATTCCCCAGATATTGCTAATAATCTGGCGTTTAATTCCTCATTTTTTTTATCAATTAAGTCCGCCTGTTTTTCCCGCTGCACAAGCTCCTTCCATGCTTTATGATAAGCGCTTGCATCACTCCTGGCTTTTGCTTCTTTTTCGCGCAAACCGCTCATTTCCGCATGAATATGTTTTGTGTATTTCGAAAACTCCTCGTTTTTTTTCTGTAAATCCTGAATTAATTTATTTTGATCAGAAATCTTATGGGTTTGAATATCTTCCAGTAAGTTTTTTAGCTCCTTAACCCTTCCTGCCTCTTCTCTGGCCATAGTTTCCCATTTGTAAACCTCGGCCCTATCTCTTGAGTGGTTTCTTTCAAGCTCAAGTATGGCGGATTCTTTTTTTGTAAGTAAGTTTTGCAGTTCTTCACTTTTTTCCTGATAGGTTTTTAATCTGAAAGTTAACGATTCAATTTTATCTTTTTCAATCTTGATTTTACTTTTTAGTTCTTGTCTTAATCTTTCAAGCTCCATGTGGTGCTCAGAAAGTGTGGACTCAAGCTTTCTTACATGAGCGGCCCCGGCTTCGAGTGCTCCTGGTAAATTTTCTGTTTTATATGAAGCTGATTCTGAAGAAAAATCCTTTGACGAGTTAAAACTCGGATAAGGTGTTTTAAAAGAATTATTTTCAACCCTTTTCCAATCAGAAAATGACGCGGAAAAACTCTTTTCTTTACTGACTTCATTATTTTTTTTCTGAAAAGATTCGGGTGTTCGGTATCTATAAAAACCCACGTGAAGTCCCTCCCTGGACACTTGCCCAGTTACTATTTTCGCCACTTTTCTGTCAGGTGTCAAACTTAGTAGGGACAGTTTTATCTTCTTATCGCCAAAAACTATACCAAGCCCGGGTGGGCGCACCACGCCAAGCCTTAAATATCAACAAGTTACAGTAACCTTACCCGGGTATGCACTTGACGTAACCTGTGCCTGATTTCATTGATCTTTTCAACCAAAAGTGACGTCAAGTGCATACCCAGGTAACCTTAATACCCTATGTAATTATCAAACTCATCCGAATTATTTACTTTTCTTGCTTTAATAAAACTAAAAAATTTATCCAGGTAATGTGAATATTTTTTTATTTCATCAACAGAAATAGGCCGATTAAGATTTCCGTTTTTATAAAATTTGTCATCCGATTTTAGCGATATTTTAGTTCCTGTAAATAGTGGTGCTGATTTTGCCTTAACAGCTGTATTACAAAATTCCGGTCTGCTCTCCATATTACAAATCATGTAATATGCATTAACCAGAAGTGCTATTCCACCGGTATTATATTCCGATTTTTTCTTACCCTGCCCAAAAAGGTGGGCAATGACACTCGGAGTACCCTCATTATCTCTTAGAAAAACCTGGCTCAAGGTCAATCCCTTAGGAAACACCTTTTCATCAAGCTCATTAAACATAACGGCAACACCCAACCACTTTTGTTTAAGAACATCCACGTAAGTAAATAAATCGAATTCTTTATGTACTGGTGCCTGAAGATTTACCTGTACGATAGGATAAGTAACACCGTGAGGCATGCCGTTTGGCAACCTTTCAACCGGTGTTAGCCTAATGTATTCCTGATCATTAACAACATCCATTTTTAAATCAAAACCTAGCTTAAATGGCTTTTTAGGACTTTCGTAAGGAATTAAAAAAAGCGATCCGTAATCTTTAATATTAAAGCTGCCAACAAAATCAGTCTGCACTTCTTTTGTAAAAACCAGCATAACCCTTGCCGCCTCAAGATCTGGTGAAAAATCAAAGGTAATTTTATCCACATACTTTTTTGTACAGGCACTTGTTATAAATAAACAACAAACAAGAAGTGTGATTAATCCGGTCATTACAGAATTCTTTTTTTGTAACATAAATAATACCTCCATTTTTTGTTATATATTTTTACTCTTTGTGTAGAAGGCGTCAACGCACAAAAAATTTAATAAAATATGTTCTTTAGTATCATATTCCCTTTTTGTATCTTGAACTTAGAAGTTTTTTACTAGATAATATGCGGTAGATATCAATTTATGTTGCGGTGTGTGTTATTTTGATTTTTTTATTTAAACAGGAGGAACAGTTGTGGATTTTTCAACTATATTTGGACTGCTAGTATCTGCGGCCATTTTTGTGGGTTCAATTATTGTTTCCACCCAGGATAGCTCCGTATATTACAACACGCTTGGCGTCGTAATAGTTTTTGGTGGAACAAGCGCATCAATGATTGTGGCCTTTCCTATGAGTCGGCTTTTAAGAATTATTAGATACACTTTTGTAATATTCGTGAGAAGTAGTGAGAATCTTAATGTTCATATTGGAAGAATTATTGATATAAGCAGACAGGTTGCGGTAAGTAACGCGTTTGAATCTGTAAAAACCAGTAAGCGCGATCATCCATTTTTAAGCGACGTGCTCGAACTCCTTGTAAATAACTACACGGCAGAAAGAGTTGAAAACATAAGCACCCTTGCAATTATAAACCAAAAGAAAAGGGAGATTGCAGATATAAATATTTTTAAACTTCTTGCAAAAATTGCCCCAGCCTTTGGAATGCTTGGAACCCTGATTGGTCTTATTGTTCTTTTACAAAATATGGGTGGTGCTGAAAGCGCAAAAACCCTTGGCCCCGCAATGGCCGTTGCTCTTACAACAACATTTTATGGGGTTGTACTTGCAAATCTTGTTTTTAATCCACTCGCCGAAAATCTACTAAGAAGAACGGACGAGCAGGTTCTAATAAGAAGCATGTTACTTGAAGGACTTATTATGATTAAAAAAGGAGACCCTGCTCGAGTTATTCACAAAACATTAAGCACCTATTTACCGCCAAAAAAGAGGGTGGATTTTAAGGGTATTGAAAAATTTATTAGAGCCGGAAAATAAGGAATAGAATAAATTGACCAACAAACACCTTTTAGAAAAAATTGACGATCAAACTGTTGGAAGCGACGATACGCAAGAGTGGTTAGTTACCTACGCTGACACCATTACGCTTTTAATGAGTTTTTTTGTTATTTTACTTTCTATTTCTGTTATTGATTCTGCAAAATATGAGGCTCTTAAAAGTGAGGTTTCAAAATTTTTTGGAATGCAACACGTATTAAAACAAGAAATGGTTGTTATAAGTAAAGAGGAACTGGCAAAACTAATAAATCCTGATTTTGACAATTTAACTAAAGAGCTTAAAAAAATCATTGAAAAAGAAAACCTTACTGGCAAGGTTGAGGTACAGGAAACTTCAACCGGGGTCACGGTTTCCTTTCTTGACGAACTTGCCTTTGATGAAGCCAAAGCCATAATTAAACCTGAAGCATATAAGTTTCTAGATAAAACCTCAGCCATACTTAATAACATGGCAAAAAAATATACTTTTTCTATTGAAGGGCACACGGACAATTCAAAACTTATTGATACCAGGCTTTACAGATCAAACTGGGAACTTTCTTTTGCAAGGGCCCTGAATGTCTTAAAATATTTTAAAAGGAACGGAATTGATATAAATAGACTTTCAGCCACTGGGTATGCAGATACCAGACCAACGGCCCCAAACAATACGCCACTCGGCAAAAAAAGAAACAGAAGGGTTGAAATAAAGATTTCAAAATAACTTATAGTGAGCTCTATGCGATGGTTTTTTTTAATATTTGCTCTATCATTTTTTGTAATCAACGCTGCACAAACCGCTCAAAAAACTGCTTACACAAAAAAAATAGCTGATTTCCGTGAAGGGCCAAATACCTCATCACCCGTTTATGTAAAAGTTAAGGCCGGGACAAGAATAGAATTAATAGAAAAAAAAGGACGTTGGTGGAGAATATCCTATGGCGGAGAAAATATGCTCTGGACCCACGAAAGTAACCTTAGATATAAACATCTTGTCGCCAAACACAAGGCTCCATTAAACAAAGTCCCCCAAAAAGACCCCACACTTACAAAAAAAGAAATCGCTCTAAATGAGGAGGGTGCAAAACTCGCCGACCCACAAAAAACTCATGTAACCACACCAGATAATTGGAGCGCCATAACAGAAAATCACCCTACAAAATACAATAAAGATGGCACAGACAACAGAACCTGGCACAAAAGGCCAAAAAAAGAATTTGATATATTTCTTAGTGGCGGTTTATTTAAAGTAAGTTGTTCAACCAGTATTAAAACCAGGGATAAATCTTCTCTATTTTCATTTCAAAGTAATTTTACGGCAAAATATAATTTTCACCACACTTTTACAAACCACATATTAAAAAAACTAAGAGCTGAAATTGGTTTCAGACAAGGTATCCCTCAATATATGATAAGCGACACAATATTCTCTGCGCACCCACTTGGCATCAGATTCAAACCAACATACCATTTACTGGACTTACCTAGGTTTGATTTTTTTACTGGTATTGGTTTTAGGTATTTTAATTTTTCCATTGCCACCCCAGAAGTGGCCGGAAAAAGCGCATTTGATTCACACAAAGAAAAGGGCTTTGCCGTGACCACAGAAACTGTTTTATATTTATTTGAAACACAAGAAGTATCAATAGGATTTATTATTGATTATTATCCTTATCAAATCACTTCAAACCCCGTTCCAATTAAATCCTCAACAGCCTTTGAAGGTGGTGCATACATACAACTCTATATTTACAACAATTGTTATGGCAGGGTGGGTGGTATTTACGACAAAAGAATTGCAAAACCCGCATCTGGCGACACAAGCATTACTGATACATATTTAAGTTTTTTTGCGGGTGCAGGTATAAGGTTTTAATTTAATAAAAAGCCGCGGAACTCGCCACAACACATGGCCCAATTATTTTTAAGTGACAGAAAATCAAAAAGAATATTATTCAATGGTAATAGAGTGGGTCTCATTATTAATTGTAGTTGATGAGTTTCTACCGCCATATATGACCTTTGCACCTCCACTTGGTTTGTTGGCAAAACTCATATTGCGTCTTACACTTGGGGTATCGCCAGTAACCGTACCTTCTCCACTGCTATCAACAAGTATCCAGGTTGCGGCTAAATCGAACTCCCAAACATCATTAAGAACGGAACTACCTGTGTCGCCACCAAAAATGTATAATCTGCCAACATCAAAAAAGCAGCTTGTACTATATCTTGCTGTAGGTTCCGAAGTTGACGGCGTTAGCACACTCCACTCTTCATCGGCAACGACATATTTCCAAACATCATCATAATAAGTTGAACCATTTCTTCCACCAAAAACATACATATTGGTGCCATCATAAATTGCGCATTGCCCATATCTTGCGGTAATAGCGCCTGCAGCAGTAATAGTGCTCCATGCTTCTGCGCCATCTGTTAAATCAAGCGTGAAAATATCATTATACACAGTTGATGTACTTGAACCGTAACCGCCATAAACAATCATTTTCCCATTAGTTGAATCATAGGCTGCCGTATGCATCTGGCGAGCACTTGGGGCCGTACCCGAAGCACTTAGTGAGTTCCATGCGCCATCATCGCTATCTGTGAAATCAAGTTCAAAAAGATCGTTATTTACAGAGCCATCGTTTCCACCAAAAACTATCATCCTTTTATTGGTTCCTGTTGTATCATAAATTGCTGCATGTTTAAAAATAGCGCTAGGACCCGTTCCTGTAGGGCTTAACTGTGTCCAATGCAGGGTTTCAGCATTTAACTGCCATACTTCATTATTTTTCCCTGAAGAATTAGATCCTCCAAAAAGAATAAACCGCCCTGTTGTACCGTAATCAGAATCATAAACCATTGTAGAAAACTCACTGGCCTCGGGGTTACCATCCGCCAAAGTTGTAAAGGTATCGGTATCAATATTGTATTCAAAAAGGTGACTCTGGTTAAATGCCCCGTCGTTTCCACCAAACATAAGTAACCTGTTATTTGTTCCCGTTCCGTCATAGGCTGAAGCTAATAGTTTTCTGTCGGCGTCAGCTCCATCGATTTGATATGTGTCGTACGTTGCTGAACCTCCCGCATACGTCCACGTATTTGTTGCACCATCAAGGTTAGACAAGGAATAAACATCATTATTTGCGGATCCTCCAAAAATATACAAAACGTTGCCGGCAATATCAATTGGCATTACCTGATCTGTCCTTACGCTTGGAGCAGATCCAAGATAATTTGTCACTTTTGACCAAGCACCAGTTGCTATATTGTAACTAAAAAGGTCATTTTTATCAGCAGGTGTTGAGCAGTTTTGTCTGCCACCAAACACCAGCATCTTATCGGAATAAAAAGCAGCACTATGCCCCCGAGAACACGCTGGCGCAGTTCCTGATGTTGTTTCAGTTGTCCAGGCGTTAGTTCCAAAATTATATGAATATACGTATCCATCATAGCCAAAAAGAATCATTTCGTCGTTGGTGGTGTCATAAATTGCAGCAGATCTTTCTGTGTTTCCTGGTGTGTTAGCATCAAGATCCGTCCATGTGTTATCAGTTAAATCAAACTCCCACATCGGATCATCAACGTATCCTCCAGCATCCATGCCACCATAAATTACCATTGTTTCTTCATCTGGATTGTAAATTGATGAATGATAGTATCTCCCGGAGGGCTTGGTTCCTGAAACATTAAGTTTTCTAATTCTTGAGTCTGAAAATTTTACTGTAAAAACGTCAGTATAAAAACTTGAAGAATTTGTTCCGCCAAAAATTACAAGCTGATTATTAGTAGTGTCTGTAACACCGGTGACCCCTTTTACAGCACTTGGGTGGGTTCTTTCCATCCAGGTTAGATCTTGTGCGGGGTTGTCGTTAACAGTAAAAACTAAATCTGAAACGCTCTCATGCGTTCTACCAACAAGGTCTGTTACAACAACTTTTAATTTTACTGTAGCGGTGTCGGCTGCAACAATGTTAGTAATGCGCCAACTAAAGGTTCCGTCGTCGTCATCATCAGAACCCATGCTGATAGTACCACCATTTGGGTCTTCCCAGTTTGCTCCACTGTTCAGCGAATAATAAAGGGCTGCGGTACTTTTATTTGTTTCAGTTGTGCTCCAGGTAACACTATAAGTGGATCTTTCTTGCCACTCTTCTGCGCCATCAGGAGCTGTGATATCCACAACGGGGTCTGTGGAATCAATTGTAAAAGCACTACTTGAGGTTGCAGATTTCGAATTCCCAACCTGATCGGTGGCTGTGATTTTAATTTTATAAGTACCAAAGTCATCCCGGCATGCAACTGGTAAATCCGTTTTGGGTGTCCACGAGTAAGCCTCATCATCATCAGTACCTGCTGTAATTTCTGAAAATGTTGTCCCATCGGTCGCACATTCAATTTTAATAGCTGTTGCACTAAAACCACTATGCGCATCGGTTGCACTCCAGGTAATTGTTTGGGCAACTTCACCATCCCAATATTCGCCCCCCACCGGAGATGTAATTGAAATAGTTGGCACCGTGGCGTCCACAATAGAATTACTAGATGAAGCTGCGGTTGCATAAAAACCGTTGTCGTCAACTGCTTTTATCCTTGCCTTAAAGGATGTTGTCGAAACACTCGGACAATCCCACTCAAACGCACCGTCATCATCGGGGTCCCCGGATGTATAAATTTCTGTCCAGCTCGATCCACCATTTGTAGAATATTCTAAAACAGGATATTCACCCGCCGCAAGATACCCACCATTATCGTTAATGGGACTGGTCCAAGTAATATCGCACTTATCTTCGTCCCCTCCAATTGCCCCTGGTGCCGCAATTGGGTTGGGGGTTAAAAGTACCGGCAACTTTACGTTTATTGTAATATCAGTATTGGTTTCAGAAGATGTATTTCCAACATTATCAGTTGCGGTAATCTTCACACCAAACGTTGCAAACGATGCCGCAGAACCATAATTAGGACAGAGAAATGCATCAGATGTCCCATCGTTTGCCTGATCGCTTGCAATATCTGTCCATGATGAGCCGTCAAGTGTGTAGGAGATTGTAATTGGGGTGGACGACAATCCAGAATTTGCATCAGTAATATCGCCAGTCGTCCATGTTATGGTGCAATCGCCACTTCCACCCGTATATGGACCACTACCAGCAATTGGCGCAGTAATTGCGCCGACTTGAATTACAGGATCCACAGCATCTACAATTATATTGTTTGTGAAATCTGACCATTCACCAACAAGCTCAAGCGCATTTGTAGCTTTTATTCTGGCTTTAACATCATCACCGTCACTTAAAACACAAGCACCAGTAACGGTATAAGTCGTAACTGAGCCTGAAATATTTTCAATTAAACATTTTTCCACTTCAGGGTCGCTTGCATCAACAATCTGAATTGTGTGTGAATATATTGCCGTTCCTTCTGGATCAGTTGTGGCGGCCCAGGTAAACTTAATTGATTCATTATCGTAATATGTACCGGCAACTTCCACTTGGTTGGATGCCACAAAATCCTCAGGTGCCGGGGGGGGCGTTGTGTCTGTGCGATTGGTACTTGAAGAAGACACACTTTCTTGCGCGACGGAAACTCCAGCCAAGATTTCATCAACAGTTTTGGGTCCACAACCAAAAAATAATACGGTGAAAATAAGACAACACACCGTTGCAAAATACGTTCTACACATACTATATATTATAGTATCCAAACGGAGTATTTTAGTCAACTTATTGCCCAGCGGCATAAATGAAATTAGCCAGAAAATACATGTGGTTATGCCGGTGCCAATGAGGCTTAAAAAATCTTAACAATTGGGGTGCAAACTACAGGAAATATTAGCCCATTTTTTAAAGATTATAATATAAACCGCCACCCACAACCAACCCCTGAGACTTTGGGGTACCAAGAGAAAACAGGTAACCACCACGAGCTGTAAAACCAATATTTCTACCAAAATTGTAATCCGCACCCGCAAAAGCAGGAAAACTATAGGTGTTATAAAAAGTTAAATTACTTGTCGCAGCCGTAACCACACCACTTTGATAAAGCCCAAAAGAGACTGAACCCCAAAAAGAAACCTGGCTTTTCCAAATTCTGATTTTAGAAGTGTTTATAATATCATCAGTTACAAACCCAAAAAAATAATATTTAAGCCCAAGTGCTGTTCCCGTTATTGGATATTGCAAACCAGTAACCGTAAGTCCTGATGAGCCTGCGCTTGCAAAACCAATGGTCCTAAAATGCTCTAAAGTAAAACCAAACTTTCTCCAAGGGAAAATATCAACTAAAACCCCTCCATGAAAAACGCCAGAAACGTCATGGGTTTCCGTAGTCGAAACCACAGTTATAGACGAAATACCTGAAAGTAATGAAAACTTTAAATTAACGCTCGAATATGCTCTTGGGGCAAAAACAGTAAAGCTTGTTAAGCTTAATAAAAGCAGAAACAAAATTTTTTTCATTGCGGCATACCCATTTGCTGCAACATATTTAAGGCTTCAACATCACTAGGATCAAGCTCTAGGGTTTTCCGCCACGCGGCTTTTGCAAGATCAAGCTCCTTTTTTAAATAATGAATTGTACCCTTTAATGCATAAGCTTTTGCAAATTCATTATCTTCTGTTATTACATTTTCTACTGCAGCAAGCGCTTCACCAAGCTGTCCATTATCAATAAATTTTCTTGCATTAAGCATGTTGTTTACAATGGCGTTCATTTTCTTTTGACTCGCACCATATATCATTGCGGTTTCCACCGTTGTGCGAAACTCAAGTATGCCGGGTTTTGATAGTAATATTTTTTCTCTTCCATATCCTTTTTTCTCAAAAATCAGGAAAAAGAAATCGCCCTTTGGGAACTCTTCAATCACACAAGGGGTTGAGCAAATTGGCTTATCGCTCCTTGTTCCTGCAGATGTTTCTATAAACACATCTGCCTCTGGTGGCGTGCTTACAACCTGAAGACTTGAGCAGGAGACAAGAATCGGAAGAACCATTAAAAACATTAAAAATAAAATATGTTTGTTTTTAAGCGGCATCTTCATCAGACGCTTCCCCTTCATCATATTCGTCAGTGGCACTTTCATCATACGCTTCGCCGTCGCCAGTTTCCTCACCTATGCCATCATTATATTCAACAAATTCCTCATTGGCACCCACTTCTTCTGTATCTTCGCTATATTCTCCAGATGCTCCCGCTTCTCCTATTTCTTCACTTTGTGCGAACCTTCTGGCTTCTCCGGCCCCAGCTTTTTGGGTTTTGAATATTTTACTTAAATTTATTGTACCACTTCTTGCAAGCTCGTTTATAAAAATTGCAATTTTTTCTTTACTCTCTAGCTTCTGGTCCTCGTCAACACTTACTAAAACCCCCAGTTCGTCATCTATTAACACGCGTTGATATTCGTTAAGCTTAGCAAGAATCTTTTCTCTTTTATCCGGGTGTAACATTAGGATTGCTAGTGCAAAATCTCTGGTTGGAAAATTTGCAAGCACCATGTTTATCACTTTAACTGGAAGCATAACAATATCTGCAAACACAAAGTAGCTTTCTCTTATCTTTTTTCTTAACTCAAGGTTGGTTGCTCCTATATTCTTTATAAAACCCTCAGCATCGTTTGGTTTCATGCCGGTTATTATCTTTATAAAATAGTTTAGCCCAAGCGATTCTTCTATTGAATCATCAAAACCACGGCCCATCTTTTCTGACCTGATACTCTGGGCAAATCCTTGTGCTTTTTCCTCTATTATTTTTACCTGTTTTGGATCAAGATACTTTTGGGAAGCCACTGACGATATAAGCCCTGAGGCCACATCTTTATCAACTCTGCCTATAATTGATGTGGTTCTTGTCGGTGGAAGCTTTAATAGAAAAATTGACCTTTCTGATTCAGACAGGTTCATCATTATTGTTGAGATGTCCTTATCTTCAAGATCCTCTAAAAACTTAAACGCCACAGATGATTCTCTTTTTATATACGCCTCAAAGGAAACCCTGTTTGTAAACTGCACACATGCGTATATTTTTTTATCCGCGTCTATTCCTTCAACACCATATTTATCAAAATAGTCTTCAATCCTTTGCAGCGTTGTCCAGCGAAGCCCATCTTTTACTTCTTTACAGTTTTCAAATCCTACAGCGTCAAAAAGCGCTATAACATTCACCAGCCCATCATCCGAGTAGGCCCACTCATTGATAACTGATTGCGCCATGTTTTTAAAACTCTTCATCTGAAGCGTGGCGTTTTGTGAGGCCTCTTTTATGTCTATGTTTTCAACCACCGCTTTTTTAGACATTTGTGGCCTGAACATTTCAGGCAGCATGTCGGTTTGTGGTACCGGGGCGGGGGCTTGTGCTTCTGGTTTTTTTGTTACTTTAGTTTCATCCCTGCTTGTTTTATTAACATCTGATTCTGCTGAAACTTGTTTTTTCCTAAAACCAAATACCAGGGCAAAAAAGATAATTGCAAGAAAAACTAAAAAGGCCGAAGCAAAAATCTGTAGTCCCGAAAGATGTTCAAGCAAAGTTTTATACCAGGGAACTTCTTTTGGCTCTTCTTTTTGGGCCCCCTCTTTTGCTGGCACAATTATTTCAGGTTTTGCTTCTATAACAAGCACGTCCCTACCTTTATTCAGACCACCAAAATTCCAGATTACAGATTCAATCCACTTTTTAACCACGTCCTCTACCGCTTTATCGACCAGAACTGTTGCACTTATTTTTTGTATCCATTCTGCCGGATCATTAATTTCTTTGGGCAGGTTTCCTTTTGGATAATAATAACCAACTCCTGGAAGATTATATTTTGATTTGTTTGCGGTATTTTTCGTGGAACGCTTGGTTACTCTTGCAACAACTGAATACAAGGTTGGATTTTGAATGCCTTGTGAAATAACTTTTGTGATTCTTTGCTCAACCATTTCCTGTAATTCAAGAAGTGATGGCTCTGGTGTGCTTGCAGCTTGTGAGCTTGTGTTTGCATAAAACACGGCAGGTGCGCAAATAAACGCGGCAAATGCAAATTTAAATACTCTCCTCACAAAGCGGTTTACCAAATTTATTACCTCATCATAGATAAAGACAAAAATCTTGCCTTCACCCCTATATATATATTCGGGAAAATTTTAATAATTATTAGGAAACTTGTATGGAATAACGCGCCCAGTTGTAAGAATTTTGCTTTTTTTGATAGTCTTTTGACATTATTTTGAAGAATCTAAAAATTGCGCGGAGCATATCTGCGTGGTGCGGTGCGCAGTAGCGGGCGGTTAACCCGCACAGAACACTTAAAAAAACGCTGAAACATAGCCTTTTTATTGGCTGGGGCGCCAGGGATCGAACCTGGGAGTGCTGGAATCAAAATCCAGTGCCTTACCGCTTGGCTACGCCCCAATACCTTCACAAACCTAATGCTACTATAAAACAAATTTTTTAGTTAAACTCTTAAAAAAGCTGAAATTTATATATTTATGGAAAAAAAACAAGAAATATTTTAAAAAATCGGACCGTAACAGCTATTCGGGCGTCCCAACTTTTTTCAAATAGCCATCTAAGATCTTTTTTTCCATCTCGTTTCTTGTGTCTTGATTGAGCGGGTGCGCTATGTCTCTAAATGTACCGTCTTTTCTACGCTTACTTGGCATTGCAACAAATAAGCCTTCATTCCCTTTGATGACCTTCAGATCCCTAACCACAAAACATGAATCCAAAATGATCGTAACATAAGCTTTTAATTTTTCCTCTTCCACCGGGAATATCTTAATTTCTGTAATTTCCATTTTGTGCCCTTTGGAATTGCGTTTTATGTCTAAAAAATAAGCCCACACAAAAGATCAACTAAGCGGGACATTGTGCAAGATTATCTTGCACAAACTTACACATTTAATAAATCATGGAAACGCCACTAGACATGCGTATCTAGTTATTTTTTGTCATTTTTGTAGGGCTTTTTATTACTTTTTAATTATTTAACCAGATTTTAACATTAATTAATAATCTAATTCCATATCTAAAAAAACCGAATTTGTATTCTAAAGCTTTAATAAAAGAATTTTGATTTTCTCATTACCGCTAAAATCCACACGTTTTATTCGCAAAAGATGCTGTTCTCCATTTTGAATGGTTAATATGAAATCACGAATTGATGTTAGCGCTTTTTTATTTATATCAACAATCAGATCCCCAAAAAAAACTCCAGCCACATAAGCGGGTGACTTTTGTTTAACGTCAACTACAATTAAACCCGTATCCGTACGCTTAAATCCAAAACTTTCTAAAAGCCTGGGCGTTGACTCTTGCAAAGACACGCCAGCATTTTTAACATTATTTTCACCAAAATTTACCGCTTTTCTTAAAGAAAGTCCCTTGGTTTCATTCAAACTTAAATCAAGAGAATACCTTTTAAATTCAGATTCCCTTAGCACCATTACTCTGACTTCAGTTTTGTCTTTTATATTATCATGTAATTTTTGAAGCTCTGTTTGGGAGCGTGGCTTTTTTCCATCATACTCAAGTAATACATCATACGCTTTAATTCCGGCCCTTGCCGCAACAGAATCTGGTACGACCTCAACAATCATTAACCCCAGTGGAGAGTTTAAGTACTGGGCAACGTCTTGTTTAATTGGTTCAACTTTTATACCTGTATCTTTATTAAAAAAACCAACACCCTTTTTTAATTTATAAAACTGATCTTTAATTATTTCTGAAGGAATAAATTCATTATACTTATCTTTATCAAACTGCATACCTATAATTTTTCCGCTTATATCCGATAAAACACCACCCCCACAATTATCCACAATATGTATATCGCTAATTAAAATATTTGCTGGCCAATCTGAACCGATTGCTTTTTTTGCAGACAAAACACCGTGTGACATAAACTTACCTTTTCCAAAACAATTTCCAAGCCTCGTTACTGCATCACCAATTTTGAGGGCTTCAGAATTTCCAAAAAAAAGGGGGTAAGTTTTCTCTGAAACCGGTACCTTAAGTAACGCTAAACCAAGCTCCGGATTACGGCCAAAGAATTTTGACAACCTTTGCGGCTCGTTGTTTGCAATCTGAACGTAAACTCTATCTGCATTATTAACCAAACTGTCATCGGTAAATACATATCCGTCATCACTTAAAACAAACCCAACACCTGTATCAACCTGCATATCAAAAAAAGACTCGCCACCACCCAGTCCAACAATAGTCTTAAATTTGCCCCAAATTTTTTCTGATGGAACTCTAACCATGCGTGCTGCAATTACATTTACAACAAAGGTGGTATTATTTGAATACTGATTATTTTCTGCTTTATCCGAAAGCTCAAAACCCCATGCGAAATTTAATGGGTCAATTAATATAACGAGGCATAATAGCGACATAATATTTGAATAACGTCCAATAAAATTCATTAATCGTTTTTCCCGCTATTTGTTTTTTTTTGTACCTCTACAAAAGGCATTCTTGTTTCAAAAAGCAAATTATCCAAAAGC
>CAZQUK010000031.1:0-15988 GCA_964596435.1 uncultured Oligoflexia bacterium | reverse complement strand
CTGCGGCAATAAAAAATGAAGTATTAAAACGGGATAACTATTCGTGCTCTTATGTGGACCCGCTGACAAAGCGCCGTTGTAATTCTAAACATGGAATAGAAATTGACCACAAAAAACCATTTTCAATACAAGGCACACACACTGTTTCAAATTTACAGGTTTTGTGTTTTCAGCATAATAAGTGGAAAGGTGCGAAAATATTGTAAAGCCAGAACCGAAACTTGAGAGACCGCCTCTGAAACTGGAGCGAACGCAGTTGAGGCTTGTGCCGCCATCTTTACAACCGCAACCGCCGTTACTACATCCACCGCCGCAACCACATCCACCGCTGCAACCGCAACCACCGCCGCAACCACATCCACCGCCGCAACCACATCCACCGCCGCTGCAACCACCATCTTTGCCCCCCCACACACACATTCAAAACCCCTCCGAAAACCCAACCGCGCCTAAGACCCCAACAGCGCCTATATAGCTTCTACAGGTGTCAAAAAAGTGGACACAGGAAATATGGCACAAGCAGGTAGTGTGACTATAACCAACTGAAACTAAAGGGGAAATAAATATTAGGACAAGTGGTTTTTCTGGCATTTGAATTGCTTTAATAATAATTAAGATTATCTGAAAATTGTCAAACCACAGAAGGGGCCAGTTTTTAGATAATAAAAAGTTGAAGTTGAATCTGTTGTTGTTACCGGCAGGCAGGCTGGTAGTAGCTTCGTTGATGTGAGAACAGGAGTTGAAGTTATGTCAGCTACACGCGATAAGTCCCAGAATATTGCTTTTATTTATTCAAATTTATACAAATTATACAAAAAAGAACAAAGTAATCTCAAACCAACTGAAAAAAAACCAGAAACAGTAGGTAAAGTTCCACCAAAGCCAAATGAACGAATGGCACAGATACATGAATTTCCCCGTATTATAAAAGCAGGGCTTGGTGTTCCACAGACAGTAAAAAAAGAAGTAAAACCAGCACCTCAGTCGCTAGCAAAAGTCAGAGAACATGTTCCAACAGAATTTCTTGCAAAAAGAATTTCAAGCGCAAAACCTGCAGTGGCCCTATATAAAACAGTACAGGATGCAAAGCCTTCTTCACAAAGTGAAACTTTAGAGAGTCTGAAGTCAAATTTGAAGTCTCTTAATAATCTTCATGAACGCCTAAAGTTCATGCTTAAAGAACTTGAAGATCTTGTAAAAGAATAAGCAGCGGCACCAGCAAATGAGGCTGTGGCGCTCACAGGTGCGTAGTCCCACCACAGGCGGCGGCAATAGTAGGCAGCCATACAGCTAAGAACTGAGATCAATGTAAAAATTCAGTTTCAATTAGTCCAAAAATCGATACACTGTGTAGCGTCGCAACATTCATTTTTAGGATCTTTCGCTGGATCGGAAGCATTACGACAAGGGGTTACGCCTTCGCGTAGACAACAGGTTTTTGTTTCGTCTGTAATATTGTAGCATACTGCTAAATTAAAAATATTTATATTATAGTTACCACAACAGGCCGCACCAAAAGCCTTCCATTCCTCCTTCGTTGTGTTGGGTAGGGCCATATATGTTGGGCCAGGTATCCGTACAATTTCTCCGTCTTTAAGTTTTCCACTACAAGTGCATGGTGTTGTTTCGTCTGGTGTGGCTAAGCTGATTTCACACCCTTTTATATAACCGGCTATGCCGTCACAATTCATATCTTTATTGTCTGTATCTTCAGCATCTGGATTTATATTCGCATCCTTATCATTACAATCGCCATCATTGGTAGAAAATCCGTCACCATCTTTATCTAACGTGTTGTCGTAATTATCCCAAATTGGATCACAATTTACAGAAATATTTTCCCAGTTGTTTGGGCAATCAAATAATGGATCGTTACACCAGTCTTTTTCTTTTTGTATACAATTTGCAGCCATAGAGCTTCTTTCCTCTTTATCTTGAAATGCAGTACAACAGGCTTTCATATTTATTTCTAAAGGATAGTCTACTGCACCATCATTATCTTTATCGCAATCATCCAAACCTTGTACAAAAACTGCTAAGAATAAGATTGACAAAATCAAACCAAATTTTTTGTTTATATTTTTTTTGTTCAACATACGTTCCCCTTTATAATTATTAATTCCATAGTAACATCAATTATTTAAAAGAATAGATGTGTCTTTTCTGACATGCCATTAGATAAAGATAACAACAATAAATGGTTAAGCTGGTTTGAATAGATTGTTAAGAGAAGATGAGAAAAGATCAACTTTCGGATAAATGGCAGCAGAATAGAAAAAAACTCAGGCGGCAATAGTAGTTTTTTTAGCACGGCCCTATACACATTATTCCAATGTTTTCTTTGCAAAACTTCCGCGTTTTTGATTTTGTGCATAAGTAGATTTGGACTCTTTCATTTTAAGTTCCTCAATCGGAAGATCATTAGGGAATCTTGGCCTTGCGGCCCTAATTTGCTCTGGCTGGACCTTTTGCGGTTTTTCTCTTTTATAGGATTTTTTGGGTATTTTAAAAATCACAGTGTCGTTATCAAACTGTTTAGAAACCAAGTTTTTATCAACCGGCCACTCGATTGGAAAGCTTTCTGAAAAAGTTTGAAAGCTTGAAGTGCTTTGTACTTGTTTGGGGCCAAACTCGAGTTTTTCCTGACTTCTTCTGTTTCCGCTTATTACTACTTCATCTTCGTATACATTAAGTTGAACATTTTCTCTTTCATGACTTGGAATTTTTGCTTTAACAATAAATGAATCATCTGTTTCTTCAATTGAGGCGTTCATTTTTACAATTTGATAAAAAGGGTCCTGTTGTCTTTGTGAAAATGCAGCTAGTTTTGTGGAATATTTATCACGCAAGGCGTCTATTACATCGCTTGTGTTTGTGTTCATTGTATTTAGACGTCCGTTGTAATTATTTTCCTGCTGAATAAATTTGTCCTGAAACTTTTCAAGATTTGACCTTGATGTATTTTGATAATTTTCCATCAGCCGTCTGTATTCTGCTTGATTTTGTTTACTTAACCTTTCAATAGACTCCTGGTGGTCCTCGGCAAGTTGCTTGATTCTTGCGGCCTGCGTTTGTTGTATTGTATCTCTTTCAAATTGTTGCTGAGCCTGAGCCACGGTGGATTTTTGCTGGAACTTATCGACTAATTCGGTATACTTATCGCGGTTAGATTTATCTGTAAGGTAAAGCAGCTGGGCGTAGTAATCTTTAAGCTCCTCAAGTTCGTGCTCACCTTTTTTAGTGGCCTTATTTAACATCTCCTCTTGTTCATGTCTTAGGTTTTGTGACCTCTCATAGCCCTTTACGTCTTCGTTTGCCAGATCCTGTTTCTGATTTTCGACCATTTTTTGTCTTCGAATTTGGTATTCGTTTTGAATGCGATCGAGTGCCTGGTCCGTTTCAATTTCGGCTTTTTGAATTTTATCGTGGGCGGCTTTAACTTTTTTTGTGGCCTCTCTTTGCGCTTCAGAGGCCTCCTTGTTGAGTTTGCTCCTGTATTCCTGATTAACGTTTGTAACTTTCATTTTTTTTGCCGTTAATGTTTGTATTTGGACCCTTCAGTCATGTTAGTTTCAACAATACTAAAATAAGTTTTAATTACTCTTCTTAGTGTTCCAGTATCCAGACCCTCAATATATGCCCTTTTTCTGATAATATTTGGTTGAGAAATTAGGAGTTCGATATGCGAATCAACATTATTTTTACCATTGCCGTCTTGAAGTTCGCAAACACCGTCAAATGCCTGACGAATTTCTTCCGGCTGAAAAAGCAAATGATTTCCCTGGATGGACTGACTTATTAAATACTCAACTTCTTTAAGTTGTTTTTCTGATACACTTATCAAATCCTAGCCCCCCCCTTCCGTGGGTTAAGCTTTGAAAATTGCTAACCGCATATAATATTTAAGTTAATCTTAAATATTTTTCAAAGCCGAGTAGAACACCTTTTCTGGTGTAAACATTCTGGCAAAATAATTATCCTTTAATTTCAGAGCAGTTAAAGCGCAAATCGTATGTGGTACAGAGCAAAAGCCATAACACCACCCCAATAAAGGATAGTTATCCTTCTTTTTAAAGACTAATCTTAAAATTTCATAAAGGCAAGTTTCTCACAAAGCTTAGTTTGACTCTTGGCAAAAACCACCGGTAGAATAGTTGTATGAGCCCTAGAGGCAAAAAAAAGGGTTTGAAGAAAGCCCAGAAAATTCGAAAAAAAACTGCTTCAAGATCTGACCTTGAAGATAAGGAGTTAGTGCGCACCAAAATGCACAAACACATTGATGATGGCTTGTGTTTATTTTGTAAAAGCCCTTTGCCAAATGAAAGTATGGGACTTTTTGTTGAAGAAGAAAATGGACGGGTGTTTTGTTCGGAGGATTGTATTACGGGATATTTTACGCCGGAAATTGAAAATCTTGAAAAAGAATATTTTCTCCATTTAACTAAAGACGACATATCTCCGGCTGAAGCTGACAAACATTCTCATCTAAGGTGGGAAACACTAAAGTATCCCAAAGAAGTCTGGCGCGAAAAAAATAGTGGTGGCGACTATCGGTATACTTTTATTGCGCAGTTTGAGCTTGAATCACAAAAAATGATTTGGTTTATTTGTATGACTCTTTGTTTGAGGGGCGAGCCAAGCTTTCTGTTTTTAGCTTTCCCTACACGAAATCCGGCCATGCTTGAGGTTTATAGAAGAGGAGAAAAACTGGATTGGATTATTAATCCACCTTCGGCTGAATCTAATTCTCACAAAAATGAAGAAATACAAACCGACAGGTTGGCCGATGACTGGACAGTTGGAGAAACATGGAGAGCAGATCTTGCTAAATCCAGAAAGCCTGATGATATTCCAAAAGAGGAATTTGATCAGTATGTACAGTATTTAGAGGATACGATTTCAAATCATGAGGAAGTCTGGTCGCTTGAGCTTAATCAAAACGCGGTAAAAAATGAAGTTACAAAATTTTTTAATTTCATAAAATTTTTTCCAAACCATGATCCTCCTTTTTGGTACATAGTAATTACGCGTGAACTGGATGAGGGTGAGCAGCTTGAAATATTAGATGCGTTTCCAACTAAGGATCCTGATCTTGTTGCAAAATACAGGGCAGACGGCGAGACATTATTTAACCTAAATGCCGACAATTCTGATCCTGATCGAATGATTCATTAAAAGGTGAGGCGCCCTTTTTGGGGGGGATAGGGGGATAGGGCGCGCTCGTAGAAATAAGCTTATTTTTATTAGATGTGTCCATACGAAAAATCTGGACAGGTGTGATAATAAGACGGGTCTGCAAGTACCCAAATCAGACATTCTTCCATTTGTTCCTTATCTTTTTTGTCTATTACAAACATAAAGTTGAATTTAAAGTCCTCGGCTGGAAAACCAACGCTTAAACCATTGTCGTTCAAGTCAAAGCACTTGGAGTATGGTATGAGATTTTCGTCTAGTTTCGGATAAGGCACCCCAACTTCACTGTCGTAAAGAGCAGGAAACAGGCAGATGGTATCAGGGTTATTCTGTGCGTCTTCATCTGGATAAAGTTTAATATGCGGTCTTTCGGGTTTTCTGCAAACTGTAAAATAGCCTGAACCATCGCGCCAGTGATCATAATCCGGTTTAATATTTGGTTCATTTGGACAATCGATGTCACCAGTACTCGTGGCTGAATAACTTGAATATTCAGACGATTCGTATTCATATTCATAATCTTCAAGATCAAACCTTGGTGTTCTTGGAAAGTGGTTATCTGAACAGGCGGAAACATAAAAAGTCAAAGTTATTAAAGCCAGGAAAAGAATCCTTACCTGGTTTTTAATAAAATTTTGTTTTGTGTTTCGCGTTCTCATTTCACCCTCCCTAAAGTTCTTAACTGACTAAAGAGCAATTGCTGTGCCAATTAAATATGTAAAAAAAACCAGTAATTTTAAGAATGTGTCAGAGTTGACACGCCTTAAGAATTTTGCAGGTGTAAAAACATTTTGCGGTTTTGTGTCTAACACCATTAATCTTTGCTTGTGTTTAAAAAACTATTCCTCAAAAAAGCCAATAAATTGAAACTCCAATGTACTTACTAAAAGCCTCATCCTAGAGTATCTCATCAAGAATCATTCCAAGATCGTTGTATAATCTATTCGGTGATTCATAATTTGGCATGGTTTGATTACAGTGCAAACAATTTCTCGTTGCAGCATTATCGCTATAACATTCAAAGGGGCGATGTTCAACCTCTGGGGCATCAATTGTCGCTAATCCAGTATATGAATAAATATTTTGTATTGTGCCAACAGGTACGCTTTTTACCGAAAATACTTTCCAGCTGGCTCCGATCCACGAGGCTTGAAAATCGATACCGCCGAGGTATGGTTTCGGATCTCTGTTCATACTTCCATCGGCTTCAACTTTTATTGTTAAGTGATTTTTTAAACTCGTCATAGGAAGATAAACGGTTGTTTGTTGTATATCCCCCGGATTTCCTGGTGGAAACAAAGTAAGCAAATTGTTGTCATCCAAAGTTATGCTGATGCTTGTGAGTGCTTCTTTTGGGATATTACTGGGAATTGTTCTTTTAATAATTATTGGTACTCCTTTTTTAATAGGACAAGTGATTGTGTTATTGCGTTGAATGAATTCATCCCGGGCTTTTATTCTTTGCACTTTTTTTGTATAAATACAACTTCCATCCAATATACAAAAAGAATTGTCACTCCAAATGTGGTCCCCTCGCCCAAGTATGGCATTTGACATTTTTAATGCTTTTCGAAGTCCCTGTTCTGGCCTGACTAGTTCGTGAAATGTTAATGTGGTCAGGTTATTCGTTTTTGTTATTTGGTTTTCCCCAGAAACGCCAATTGCATCATGTGAATTACAAGCAATAATTCCAAGCCATCTTAAATTTGGATGAGTATGATTAAAAAGCGATCTAACATTGCCACCGTTAATAGTGTTTATCACTCCATCAAAGTTTATGGAATCATTTATTTTAATTTTTGGAGCAGCATGTGACATCCAGAATACGCCGATATTTTCAGGTGAGTGAAGTGCATTCCAGAGATCATATGCACTTGCTTTGTGTTTAACGACAATATTATATCCAGAATCCGCATATGTTTTACGAAATATATTTTCAAGATTGTTTATGAGTGGGCTCTCAGTTTGCCAGAGGGTATGTGGATTTTCAAACGATGTTAGTAAAATCACCGTAGGTTTTGCATGAGCAAAGTTTGTTACAAAAATTATAACTGCAAATAATAGGTATTTAAGGGATTTCATAATCTCTCCGCGAGATGCACACAGATGTCAAAATGACAGCTGTGTGCAATCAATGTAATGGCTTTTAATTGATTGAATCGGCAGTAACAGTTTGAGGTTTAATTGTATTCAGGATAGCTGAATCTTCGACTTGAACTCCTTTTCTGTTATTTTGATTTACATAAGACTGACTTGTCTCGTTTTGTGCAATTTCAAAGCCCATCAGCTTTGCAAGTGCTGTATAAGTTTCTTTTGGAAAAGCGTCCCTATATTCGTTCCACATTGCGGCTACCTCTTCTACCGTGCTATTGCCAACTTTTGCTGAAATTTCGTTAAAAACAAGGGTCAGTTTTTCCTTGTTATTATTGTAGGAATTCAGCTCAGAATTACTTAAACCATATTTTTTGGCTGTTGGTTCGTCAATATTGGCAAATTTCACCGCCTGGTTTTTTTCGTCTAGACATATAGCAAAAATTAGCAAGCTTCCGAAAAACGCCTGCATACCAATTTCCTCATGTCTACGATTACCACCATTCTGAGTCGCGATCGTTCCCCTTGCACCCGCAGCAAATCCAAGGAACGCAACTGTTAATCCAGCTAACGCAAATCCAGGATTGAGGGTCACTCCCGCAACAACCGCATGTGTATTTCTTGGGGCTATACCTAAAACTGTTATCATTAAAACCACAAGTAATGTGGCTATTGTTTTATTTGTTTTCATGTTTTATTTCCTCACTTCTTCTCTTTTTGCAAGTTGGAGAATCTAACCCAACTGTTAAATTCCCCGTCTGCGTATAAGAACATTGTTGACTAACTTGATCGGGAATTCTAGGGAGTTCTGTTGTGCGGCGCCACAAAACATAACGCCTTGATAAAGATAGATGTTATTGTCGCGACGGAATTTAATAATATTTTAATTAAACCGAAAAGTTATATACATGAAGATGTTTATCTTTACGTGTATATTCATATTAATTCTACCTATCCTTACGATTGAATGTTACGGCGGTGATGGCGATAGAGAGGGTGGAGATATGCTCTACTGCTCAAAGTCAGACAAAAGTCGCTATGACGGTCCTTACGCGTTGGACTACATTCTCACAAGAGAAAACCACAAATCTGAAAACAGTGGTTCGTATTCTTTCCCTCAGGAAATAAACAGGTGCGATAAGTATCTGGATTTGATTCAATCAAAGCTAAAAAAACATATCCCTGTTCTTGCAGCTGGCTTGGAATTATTTCTGCGCTCTTTCAAAAATAAAAACTATGGAAGTAGAAACTGGTTTTATGCGCCTCAAAACAGTCTCATAAATATCCGGGATGAACAGATTAAAAGACTCATACCAAAAAATTGCTCGGATTCTAAAATAGTTCAACTAATCACAAGGACGCAATGGGGGAACGTTATCTACTATGACATCGATATTGAAAATTTTAACATTTTATCAAGTAAAAATCCGGAGCAGTGTTCCTATATGCTTCTTCATGAATGGGCGCGTGATTTTATAATTGATGCTAATCGTATTAATAGATTTGTTGCCTATCTTCATTCTAATGATTTTTTTTCAGCTTCAAACGGGGTTGCTGAAAAGATTCGAAGTCTTGGCACTTTTATAGATATTAATCCCAATCAGGTCGCTTGTATCACGGCTAATCCGATTGATGAACTAGTTGCCCCGGAAGCATATAAAAAGGTTGTTGACCAGTATGTTGCGCGATGGGCAAGTGATAATTCTACCGATGAAAGAAGTGAAACAGTAAGGCGAATCTCAAGTTTCGCCGATAGACTCACAGATGTTCTTCGAGTATCAGTAAACGATGATTTAGCGCATCAAAAATTACAAAACTTTATCGACTCAGATAGTTCCTATAAAACTTGTACTGATCCGCCATTTTTAACATCCCGTAAGACAAGAAAAGATGCTTGCGATGAGACATACGAGAAAGTGACGCTGCTGCGCAGAATGGGTGGGGGAATTGATGCAGAAAAATATAAAACAATAAAAGAAACGCTCATTCCTGAAATGGATAAATATATCGCTTCAATCAAAAATAAAAAGCTGAGAGAAAAAGCATTTGAAGTTAGTAAGAGGATTGTTGACGAGCACGCAAAAATCCATCTTGAAAGGCAGCAGTATATTGCAAATCGAGAAATCGAGATAAGCAATATCTGTGATAAAATGAACACTGGATCGTCAATAAAATGTTTGATGCAAGAATATATGGATTTAATTACAAGTATTAAAAAAATAGCCAATGAAAATATAAAAACTGTGACTAGCGATACAGATAATGCGCTTCTTGAGATCAGATATTTAAATATTAACGAATAATATGATTGATGATCAAACCAAATCTAAAATAAATAATTTAATTAAAACAGGCAACATCAATCGGGCTAAAATCTTGATTATTAAGTATGCAAGACAACGTGCTGTATGTCCAACTGACAAGATTATAATAGCTGACTGGTACAAACGTATAGCACAACATCAAATGGCCTTTAATGTTTTGGGTGGTGAAATAGGGTCCAATGAATTACACCAGATGTCTGATGAAATATTATATGTACAAACTACACTGGCAAATCTACTGCGTTATGTTGGAGCCAAATATTATGCAAAAAGAATTTTTGACAAAATAATTAATATCGCTCGTTTGAAAGAAATTAAATTGGGCAAAGCATTCCCTCTGTTCTATTCATACTTAGCCAACTATTTTCTCAATTGTTATGATTTCAAAAATGCAGTTACTTATTGTAAAAAGGCACTTATTTGTCTAGCCAAAGACTCTTACAAATATAAGGTCATGAGTGTAGGACTTGCCGATGCACTAGAGGGCTGTGGCTTTACCGATAAGGCAATTGAATTGATCAATGTAACGTTAAAAAAAACAACCACAAGTGACACCGTATTGTTGGGCATGTTGTATCAGGCTCGTGGCGAGTATCACTTTAAGAGCGGTAATATTAGTCACGCACGAAAGGATTTTCAAAAATCATGGTCATATTTCGGGCCAAATACGCGCACGCATGATGTTGCGCAACTAGCACAGTGGTCTGGAGCATTATATGTTATGACAAGCAACCACAAGCTGGCCAAAAAGGAACTCGATTTGGCTTTTAAGATTTTAAACCATAAGTATACACAGCCCTCAAATATTATCGCGGTTCTTTATTGGTTAGAGAAAATTTCAAATAATAATTTGGAACTTGGATATAGAATACCGCTTAGGGCACATATTGTATTTTCACCATATGCATTTCTTTTAGGTAAAAAATATAACAAAGACAGCAAGATTCCTCTTCATCCATGGATTGCGAAACAATATAGCGAGACAGAAAATGATTGCTGGTTAATTACAAACAAGGATATTACACCTCAGAAATATAAAAATGTTATTAATAATTGTAGGAATGATACTAATCACATAGTTGATTTGTATTCTGGAATTATTTGGGGCGAGAGACGGCATAAAACAACAATACTTTCAGATATCCAAAATAAATGCTTATTGGCAATTCTCGGATCGGGTCTACTCGGGATTAATAAGTGGGCACTTTTGGATTTTATTTACAGGCAGAGTTTTTTTGATCCAAAAATAGGAATTGATAGATTAAAAAAACTAATAAAAGGGGGTAATCATAAGCCTGTTGCTGTTATTCATAAAAAAAATTATTACTATGCAGACATTCCAATAAACACGGCAGTAATTATCCCAATGAATACTAATTCTTGTGGGTTATATAATTATATCTTTTCACAAAGAAATGCTTTTGACAGAAAATACATAGAAAAGACGTTTTCTGTTCATAAGAACACCGCATTGGGTTGGCTAAAGGATTGGTGCGACAAAGGACTTGTCTCACGCGAACAAACTGGAAATATTAAATATTTATATAAGCGGAATATTCCCTAATTTGCACAATTATTATGAATGCGCGTAACTTCAGAAGGTATACTCATTATGATTATAATTTCCGAATAATTGGTAAGTTTTTTCTTAAAAAGCTCTTCTGATAATAGAAATATTATGTAAACAGAGAAGGGCTATATGTGTTTAAATTTCCTACGACCAACTTCTTTGTGTATTGCAGGAAAAAGTCGTTGAACCAGTTGGTTCAAATAACCCACACAAGATAGATGTAAGAGTAATTGCAGCAACACATAGGGATTTATATAGAATGGTTAAGGATGGCTCCTTTAGGAAATTAATGGCTTGCAATTTTTCTAAAAAAAGTAGTTAACACCCCAATTATAAACAAACCAAGTAGCAGTGCTACAGGTGGAAACCAATCGCCCCACTTTTTTAGAAGTGTAGGTGTGGGTTTTATTATTGGAACCTGCATATCAATAA
Source organism: uncultured Oligoflexia bacterium (assembly GCA_964596435.1). Taxonomy (GTDB): domain Bacteria; phylum Bdellovibrionota; class UBA1018; order UBA1018; family CAZQUK01; genus CAZQUK01. The sequence goes on along the minus strand of CAZQUK010000031.1, from coordinate 4,378 downwards.
TTTCTGGTACCCCAATTTTAGAGGCTTTGGTTATCCGGCCATCGGGTAAAATTAGGGCTGTAATTCCGGTATTGGTTGAGCGAACTTGTGGCAAGCGGGTTTCAATACTTCTGAATGTTGAAAGCGCCAAATGCATTTGTGGCTCACTGTAGGGTCCAAACCATGAGTCGTTTGTTACATTAAGTATCCATTCCGCCCCTTTGTTTGCGCCACCTATTGTAAAGTACGGCAGCAGTATTTCGTAACATATAACGGGGGCCACTAGGGTAAATTTAGCAGCGGAGTTTATAAGAGGAACTCTGAAAACTTCGGGGCCAGGACCCCTTCCAAAGTTTGCAATTTGTGGAAAAATCTCTTTTATAAAAGGAAAATACTCAGCATATGGGATGTATTCACCAAAAAGTAAAAGAACACTTTTATGATAAGCTTTAATATCAAGGTTTGTTTCCCCGTTTTTTTCTTTTATCGGGAAAAGAAAAAATACTGTATTAAAATCTTTAAACCCATCACTATCATAACCGCCGGTTAAAAGCGGAACGCCTTTGCTTTTAACAAATTCTTGTAACATTATGTCGCGCATTTTTTCAGAATACGTTAGTGGATGTAAAAATGCTGAGGGGTAGGTTGTCTCTGGCCAAATAATAAAATCAGGTTTGTTTGAAAGGGTTAGTGCCTGTTCGGAAAGGCGTATCATTTTATTTATAATCTCATTGGCGACTTTAACCAGACCGCTTTCAGCCGCAAACTTTTCAATATCGCCAACGTTGCCTTGGATTACACCTGCATTAACTGTTTTTTGTGGGTTATTAATAAACTCAATAATTTGTTTTTCCCTCAAGGCGCCATATACAAGGAGTGCCGCAATGAGTGTTATGGAAACCAGAACGGGTGCGACGCTTACTTTTAGTTTATTTTTGTTTTCTAAAAATGAATGCAAGAAGAACCATATTGAAAGGTTAAAAAATATAACAACAAATGTAAGCAGGTATGTGCCACCAAAATCCACACTTTGTCTTAGCCATGATGATTTATAAAACGCATGTCCAAGTGTATCCAGAAAAAGCTTTGGCAGTAACCAATCCATTCCAGCATATATTAATGAAAAGCCGGTAATAAGTATAACCGTGTGAGCAATGTGGTTTTGTATGAAATTTGTGTTTTTTCTGATTATATAAAAAAACGGACCCCAAACTAAAAATTGAATTTCATTAAAACATGCAAAAATTATCATTAGAATAATTGCTAGTATCCATGGAACTTGACCAAATTCCTGAATTGCATAAGCGATCCAGAAAAACCCACCGATTGACATAACAAAACATAATTCAAGGCCCAATAAAAAAGCCTCTTTTTTTGATTTGGATCTGTTAAGAGCATACAGCCAGGGCACCAGGGCCACCCAAATTAGTGGGGCGATATCTATAGGAGGAAAACTTAAAACAAGTAAAACACCACTTAGAAGAGTTAAAAAGTATAGATCATATTTTTTTATAAAAGACATGAGTGTAATATTATCTAAAGAAATATGTTTTATCCAGCGACTAAAGAAGCTTTTTATTATTAATGTAAGAAATTATCTATTAAGCTTGCAGTTTTTCTTGCCATCAGCTGTGGTGTCGTTTCGTGTTTGTCCTGCCTTAAGCGTATTAGGGCAGAATACGCATTTACTTTTCCACTAGAGGCAATTTTGTTTTTAAGGTGCGGCATAACGTCAACTGAGGAAGTTATAATTGCTTTTATTTGCTGCGGCGTAAGTTTTGGGTCGTGTGAAAGTAAAAGTGCGGCAATACCGCTTACAAATGCTGTTGCTTGCGATGTTCCTGTCATATAGTCAAACTTGTTGTTTGGCATGGTGCTGTATATGTTTTCTCCAGGAGCTACCACATCTACAGATTCTTTGCCCCAGTTAGATGATTTCAGTAACTGGCCATTAATATCAATGGCAGCCACGGAAATAATGTTTGATAGATTGTAAGCTGCGGGGAAATAGCGGTTATCGGTCATATCCGTATTTTCGTTTTTATTGCCAGCAGCCGCTATAAGAAGAATTCCGTAATTTTCAGCGCGCTTTATGGCAAGATATTCCTCTTCAGAAAACTCAGCGCCACCACCACTATAATTTATGATTTTTGCACCGTGGTCTATTGCGTAGTGTATGGCCTTTACAGTATTGGTTAGGTTTACCGAACCTGAATTATATTCTGAATAATATTTTACAGACATAATAGAAACATTTTGTGCAACCCCAGCAATTCCTGCTTTGGCATCAGATATTGCGCCTATAATTCCCGCTATATGGGTTCCGTGACCGTTACTATCCATTGGGTTTGGGGTATTTGTTACAAAGTTCCAACCAAAAATTTCTGAATCGTATTTAAAATTAAGCTTATAATCGTCTTTTTGTAATTTATAATTGTTTTGTGTTCGCGAGGTTATTCTTTGGGCGTTTGCCTTAGTGAGGGGTTTTATGTCGTATTTTTTTATTTTTGCTTTTTCAGGATCTATCCACAGGTTTTTTGATAAGTCTTTGTGGGTAGGGTCAATACCTGTATCGATTACGGCTACTATAACACTTGAGCTGCCTTTTTCTATTGTCCAGGCATCTATGGCTTGTATGTGAGATTTTGGATTTAGGTTGTAAAGACCCCAGTTTTTAAATTCCTTAAATGAAGTAGAATTATTTGGAATAAACCCAAGGGAAACAAACGAAAAACTTGTAATTGAAACAAGTGCCAGAACCTGAAAAATGAACCTTCTTCTTAATCTTTTTGCCCTTTTTTCGTATGCAATTTTTAGAAGGGCGTTCTTTTTTGGTGTGTTTGGATTGTTTATTTTACTCAGCCTGTTTTCCTTTAACATTTTCAACTCCGCCTTCGCAAAAACTCTAATGTTTACAAGTGGCTTAAGGTCCATATCTAAAAAACATGAGCCTTAATAAGGGTTAATATGAGCAAAAGATATGCCAGAAATGGAGCTATGCGTCTTAAAAAATAGTAAATAAAAACAGCGTGTTGGGTCTTGGTTTGTGCGTCTAAAGTGTATATGTTTTTGACAAGTGGATAGCCGTTTTAGGGGGTCTATAGGTGTGGTGTATTAGGGGCTGCGCGCGCTCTATTCTTCTTGGGCTCTTCTTGGGCAGTTAAGGTTTATTTAACCGCCATAATGGAGTAGGCTCTAAAAAAATTATGGAATTTAAGGCTATTTGTTTTGATATGGATGGAACGCTTGTTGATACCGAACCCTTGGCGGCCCAGGCTGTATATAAAACAGCAATGAGTTTTGGTGTTAAAATAGATATTAGAAGGGCGCAGAATTTATCCGGTTGTGCCTGGTCGGTTGTTATGGATAAAATTTTTGAAATTTATTCTTTTCCCGTTTCAAAAGAAGAAGCATTTAATCAGGTCATGAAAACATACAGAACCATGATCACTAATAACGTTCCCCCCGTTGCTGGCAGTGTGGATGCGGTTAAAAATCTTTATGAAAAATACCCGCTTGCTGTTGTTTCCAGCTCAAGCAGGAGGGAAATTGACTGGATACTTAATCAACTTAAAATTAGTCCATATTTTAAATTTGTTTTAGGGTATGAAAATTTTAATAGGGTAAAACCCGCGCCTGATGCTTATCTAAAAGCCATTGAAAAGTTTGGAAACCTGCAAGCTTCAGAAGTTCTTGTTTTTGAAGATTCTCTTATCGGTATGCGTGCCGCAAAAGATGCAGGAACAAAAGTTGTTGCTGTTACAACGTCTACGGTTTTACAGAATACAAATATCGCCAATTGGATCATTAAAGATTTTACTGAAATCAACACCAAGTGGGTTCAAAATCTTAAGCTATAATAATTATCTGGGCACTTTTTTATAAGTTGGGCCGTTTATCAGTTGTTTGATTTGTCAGGAACATCAGTTTTTAGTTCATCCAGTATGATTTTAAGGAGTTGAAAATAAGTGGCCTTATCCTGAGCCTTCATTTTTAAAAACTCAACCCCGAAAATACAAACTGGATTTTCGGTTTCCCACATCTCTGTAACCCTTCTGATGATTCCTTCAACAGTTACAGGTAATGGAAAGTGCCCCCTGGGTTGAATTAAAACCTGAGCCACCTGTTTTGGTAATAAGTTTGATGCAAGAGGATTATCTGTGGATAAAAGAATTCCATTGGGGCTTATGTTTTGAATCTCGGCCACAATTATATTGGGAGATTCCAGGCCCTTGATTCTATATGTCATAATTGCCTGTGTGGGAAATATTGGAATATTTTTATTCACAGGGAGCCTTGGGTACTTTCTAAGATAGGTTTTTGGAAAATACCCGTATTTTTGAATTTCAAGTTTTAAAATGTCCTCCTGCTGTGGAGTCAAAATAAACTTTATAGACGC
>CAZQUK010000030.1:0-16176 GCA_964596435.1 uncultured Oligoflexia bacterium | reverse complement strand
TTAATATCGCCTGTTTTTAATTTTTTTTTTAACCATTTGGGAACTTTCATTACCAGCCTCCTGAGGCACCGCCGCCACTAAAACCACCGCCGCCGCCTGACCATCTGCCGCCGCCGCCAAAACCTCCGCCGCCACCGCCAAAACCACCACTGCTTCGTCCCATAGCACTTCCAAGCAACATTGATAGTAAAAACAGCCTGCCACCACCACCGCGTCCGCGTCCACCAAATAGGCTCAAAAATATAAATAAAAACACAAAAAATAAAAGCGATGAGCCACCTCCTCTTTTTGTGTGTGTGCGTTTCCGGTCATTTGAGTATTTAAAATACCGGCTTAAATCAATTTTAGGATCTGTTATGTTTGTTATCTGGTAAACACCAAGAAGAACGCCATCATTAAAATTTTCCATCCGAAACATTGGCAACATTACTTCGTCAATAATTCGTTTGGAATATGCGTCTGTTAAATTACCTTCAAGTCCTTGGCCCACTTCTATTCTGATTTTTTTATCATTTTTTGAAATTAAAAGCAGCACGCCGTTATCAGCGCTTTTTCCACCGAGTTTCCATTCATCAACAACTTTTATTGACGCTTGTTCTATTTCTAGACCATCAAGATCCTTTACAATGAGAACATTGATTTGACTGCCACCTGTATTTTTAAGTGAGCGAAGAGCTGATTCAATTTTTGATTTTGTATCTTTACTTAATAGGCCAGCATTATCAACAACAGGAGAATTAAGTTGTGGAACCTCAAAGCCCCATGCGTTAGGTGGCGCTGCAGTTAGAGTGGATGCTGCAAATAAAATTAGTGAAAAGTATTTCATCTTAGAAGTTTACAGATGGGGCCTTTTCAACTTGTTCTTTTTCGCTCTCAGAAACGCTCCACTGTGCTTTTTTGTCATGGTGATAAAAAAGGCTATTTGTCCAGCTTGATGGTGGAACGGTTACAAGATCATTAAATATTTTAATGTTTTCAATGTGGCGGTTTCTTGCAACTGTTATTCTGTTTTCTGTTCCTTCAAGTTGTGCCTGGAGTTCCCTGAAATTTCTGTCGGCTTTTAGGTCAGGATATTTTTCAATAACAACCATCAAGCGTCCAAGAGCCTGGCTTAGGCCCCCTTGCGCGGCTTGGAACTTTTGAATTGCATCAGGATTCATGTTCCCGGCATTTATGTTCATGCTTGTAGCTTTTGCACGAGCCTCTACCACTGCTGTGAGGGTTTCGTTTTCGTGTTTTGCATAACCCTTAACTGTGTTTACAAGGTTTGGGATAAGGTCAGCCCTGCGTTTATACTGATTTGTAATTTCTGCAAGCGATGCTTCCACAGCATTGTTTGATTTTGGTATGCTTTGTATTCCGCATCCTGAAGTTCCGATTAATAAAAATGTAATGACAGAAACATATAAATAATTTACTTTTCTTTTCATAAAGCTACTCCTTGTGTAGCGCAGAGTATAACGAAAAGTAGGAGTGTTAGTCAATTATATGTCTCTAAAAGCGGTGCGTTGATGTGTCTTTTTTATTTCAGATACAGCTAAGACTAACGCGCGTAGACGACGATAATATATTATCATAATACGAATGTTGTTTTTATAAAGTTAAGTTAAAATTTTTATAAGAGGAGAGTGAAATGCCACCCAAGACTAAAAAGACATCAGAGAAAAAAGATAAAGTTAAGAGAATTGCAATTTGTACTGGTGGTGGTGATGCTCCTGGACTTAATGCTGTAATTCGTGCAGTGGTTATTGCGGCTATTAAAAGAGATTGGAAGGTCTATGGTATCAGGGATGGCTACAACGGACTTTTAATGCCAGAACGCTATCCGTCTGGTGGTGTAATACCACTTACTGAGGAAAAAGTGGCCGGCATTACACATCTTGGTGGTACTATTCTTGGAACCACCAACAAGGGCCATCCATTAAAATTTCCGGTTAAAGGTGTAGATGGAAAAATGAAAGAGGTTGACCGTTCGGATGAGCTTATTGAGCTTTTTAACCTTAAAGAGATTGATGTTTTAATTTCAATTGGTGGTGATGGATCGCTTTCTATTGCAAATGCATTATACAAAAAGGGGCTACGAGTAATTGGTGTTCCTAAAACTATTGATAATGACCTTGATAAAACGGTTATTACATTCGGTTTTGATACCGCTTTAGCTTTTGCAACGGAGTGCCTAGATAGACTGCATTCAACTGCTGAATCTCATAACCGAATAATGGTGGTTGAAGTTATGGGAAGATATGCAGGTTGGATTGCTCTTAATTCCGGGATTGCAGGAGGAGCAGAGGTAATTCTAATTCCTGAAATTCCATATGATATTAATAAAGTTGTAGATAAAATTAAAGAGCGCCAACGACTTGGAAAAAAATACACCATTATTGTGGTGGCTGAAGGTGCAGCACCAAAGGGTGGAAAATTATCTGTTATTGAAAAAGAACTTGGAAAGAATGAAAGGCTTGGTGGTATCGGCGAACAGGTTGCCAAAGAGCTACAAAGTTTAACAGAACAAGAAACCCGTGTGGTTGTTTTGGGGCATCTATTAAGGGGCGGGTCCCCAACACAGTTTGATAGATTACTTGCCCTTCGTTTTGGAGCCGCCGCAGTGAGGGCCATTGAAGAAGGTCAAAATGGTATCATGGTAGCACTTGATCCGCCGGTTGTTAATTACGTTTCACTGGCCGATGCTACAAGTCGTATGAAAAGGGTTCCTCTTGATTGCGATACAATATTAACGGCGCGCGATTTGCGTATTTGCTTTGGGGATTAAGACCGCTAACCTCAGAAAGTCTGATTACAGGAAAATTCAAAGATTAGGTGCCAGGGTTTTGCTGGCCATTAATTGCGGGCATGGAAGTAAAAAAACCCCCGCGACCAGTTAAGGTCATCGGGGGTTAATAGTCAAAATATCTAATTTCGAAGTTAGCTCTTTTTCTTATTTGCTTTTCTGTCGGCTATTTTGGTTTTACAAGCTTCTGAAAGTTCTTCTTGGTGTTCTTTCAAACAGCCCTTTTCTTTTTTGCCGTTAATGTCTGCACAAAATTTTCTTTTGTCATCAAAACATGGAAATTTTGTTGTTAAATGAGTCTTACATAGATCTGAAACGTTGTCGTAGTTTTTTGTGTAACATTCAATAATTCTGCCTTCTCCTTTTACAACTTCACCACAAAACTTATTTTTATAAGCATTACATGGGTTCTTTTTAATTTGTTCCTGACATGCTGGGGTCAGGTCAGATAAATTTTCCTGAAGTTTTATCAAACAGTCATGTTTTTTAACGTCTGTGCATATTTTTTTTCTGTCTTCTTTGCATGCGCCGGTGTTTCCTTTATCACCTTTTGCCAAACTCACACCTGCAGTAAGAACGCCTACTAACATTAATATTACTATTTGCTTTTTCATATATATGTGTATCCTCCATAATATTTATTAATAATTATAGTCACGAAAATGAAACCTATATTTTCTAGACAATTTTAATTGTGCGCCATCTTTTGCCAAAGTCTATATGATTCATTAGTAGGGATTTAAAAAAGATGCAGCACTTACCAGAGCGCATTATCTTATTGAAATTAAAAATGAAAAAATACAAAAACGCATCGCACTATTTGTGTTTCAAAGAATTTCAAAAAAATAGTGCAGAAAACAAAATGTATCTATTGCGGCGAATTGTTTTCTATAAAAATAATTTGTTATTAAAATTTTAATTTCTTTTTAAGCTGATCAACCGCTTTTTTTGCCGGAGCTGCAGCTTTTGTGGCCTGTTTTTTTATTTCCTCTACTTTGCTATCGGCCAGTTTTTTTGAAGCAAGCGCCTGTTCTTTTTTACTGTTCACCTGGGATGTGATTTTATCTTTTGTGTTGGTGAACTTATCGGTTAGGGCCTTTTTCTTGCCTCCAATTTTGTCTTCTATCATTTTTTTAAGTTTATCCCTGGCCTCTGATAGTTTTGCCTGCAGTAGACCCTTAAGACCTTTTGCAAGGGCATCAGTGAGGTTGGATGTAATTGACCAGCTAATGTGTGCCCACGTTCCTTTTGCTTGAGCCGTAAGCGTTAAAATGGGAAGATTTTTTACTGTGTTGTTAAGGGTTGATTCAATAATCTTTGATTTTGCCTCTATAACGTATTTCGGGTTCCTAAATTCATTATGAAGTTTTACAAGCAGGTTCTCACCACTAAGAAGAACATCCATAGTTGTTTTTCCTGATGCATTATCAAATCCAAGTTTCAGACTTTCTGAATCTGAAAAACTTTGCTTTGGAACCGGGAACTTTCCAACGGTTGCCTTAAAATGATCATTTGACGGGATCTTTGTGTGATCAAGTGTTGCATTAAGGCTAACATCAAATATTTTTTGAGTAGGAAAACTGCCTTTAAGCGTGGCAATAGTTGGTTTACCAAGTTCTGGCGGGTTTGAACAAACATCAGTTATTTTTCCCTCTATATCGCCAGAATACTGAGAATTTGATGCTTTTGAATTTATTTCTGCAAGTTTTAACCAGAAGGCAGGGTAGGAGTTTTGTCTGCCCCAATGATAAGTTTTTCCAGCACCACGCGCGGGCTTGGTGTCCTTTTTTTCCTCTTTAACTTTCTTTTTTCCATCATCGGGTGGCATGTACTTTCTGGCCATTGCCTTATATTTTTCAATTTCCGCCACTTTATCCACTAGGGCGTTACCAAAAAGCTGTTTAGCAATATCTGCCGAATCAAGCCGTGGGAGGTCAAGCTGGTCCTCAAGTGCCCGCGTGTCTTTTTTTACCATGTCGTCAATTAAGGCAATCTGATTTGCAAATTTTTTCTGATCATCAATTAATTGTCCGGCCTTGGCGTTTACCGTCTCAATTTTTGATTTGGCCTCATTAACGGTTCCGGTGGCCGTGCTTAATTGGTTTTTGATTTCGCTTGGGTTATTGCCACCAACTTTTATTGACTTAATTCTGTTTTGAAGGTCACTAAGTTCCTTGTCGGCAGGAAAGGAACCTAAAGTATCGTTCCATTCTTTTTCTTTACCACCAAGTGCTTTTTCCAGTGTTTCAATGTGTTCAAGGGATTTCAGTTTGCCAAGGTCCTTAAGTTTTTTTGATGGGTCAAAGCCTTCAAGAATTTTTCCTGCATTTTGAAGGGAAACACCTGAAAATTCTTTTTTTGCCTCTCCATAGGCCTTGCCGCCAACAAGATCCATGGTGGATGCTAGTGTTACTTCATAAAGTTTACCTGGTTCTTTTCTTGGCGACTGAATTTGAATATCATTTATTCCTGAAGTCTCAATAACAAATTTTGCACGAAGCAGGGCATCCAATAAAAATTTGAAATGCACCTTACCTATTTGAATAATATTTTTAGAAGGCTCCTTGACATTGGTAACCTCAATGTTTTCCATTAAAAATGTGCCTTTAGTGAAGCTGGTGTCAAGATTTTCAATATTAACCTCGCCTCCGTTTACGAATCCACCAGCAATTTCAATGGTTTTTTTAAGATGCCAGTCAAAAAGAAACAGAAAGTATAAAACTAATAGTCCGACAATAATGGCTGAAGGGACAATTGCCTCGATTCTAATTGGACCCTTTTTTTTGGTTTTTTTTTCTTTTTTGTCGGTATCGGTTTTTGAATTTGTGTCTGTGTTTTTTTTATTTATCTGATCGTTCATGATATTTTTTCCAATCTATTTTCCAAAAAATTTATCGTATTTTACGTACCATTTAAAAAGAGACGTTGATTGAATCACCTTCCAAAATTTACTATTCTGAAAACGTGCAACAACCTTTTCTCTGTATTTGCTAATTAAAATTTTTGAAATTACAAACATTACGGGTGAAAGTGCTATTGCTAAAATACCCGAACCCATAACGATACTGTTGTTGAAGCGGGTAAATGGCACAATTGGCATGTGGTAAAGTGTTGTAAAATATGGAACAAGTGATTCTGTTTCAAGAACGGCAGAGCCAATCATGTGGCAAACGGGATCCAAAAGATAAGCTATAAATGCAAAAAAGAAGGCAAAAATAAAAGCCGCCCCCATCTGGATTCTAAAAGCAAAAAGGCAGATAAAAACCAGGACACTTTGAAGAGAAAACGTCGGCGAAAAACCCAAAATCAGGCCGCAGGCAATACCGGCTGCAATCTGGTTGGTTCCTTTTTCTGAGTTAAGAAGTTTTAAAAACGCAAAAATTTGTTTAAGTATTATAGTCAAGCTTTGTGCTCCTTTTATTTATATTATTACTTATTTATATACTTAAATTTATCTGTATAAGCGTACTGGGCACAACAGTTTTTATGTTTATATTTGTTATTATATTGGGTGCATTGCGAAAAAGCTTTGCAATGGTTAAAAACTAAAATTAGACGCGCCAGTCCGGCTTGCGGCATTATGTTAATATTGGCACTATACTTATAGAATACTTTTGTGTTATTTTTCGCAAGTTAGGATATGTGTGCGAAATAAGTTCTGAGTTTTGTGACAGATCCTTGATACAATTTTTCAAAAAATTCCGGGGGGAAGTTTATGTCGATTGATTTAGAGAAAATTTTGCGTCCTATTGATAATCCAATGCCGCCATTTCCAGCAAAACACATGACGCTGGCGAGTGGGGATGAAATGGTTATTCGGCAGGCTACGCGCGATGAAATTCCGATTATTCTAAAATACATAGAGCCACTTTTGCATGTTGAGCGCGACTTTTATGATGTTGTTGCCGCAAGATTGTATTCTGAGCTTCTTGCATATTACCGCTATAGAGTTCAGGACGAATACGTTCTTGTTGCACAAATAGATGGAGAACTTGCAGCAGTTGTGAACGGAAGAATGTTAAATAAAGAAGTCGGCATGTCCTATCACACTGTTGGTTTAAGGCGAGGGCTCAGAATTGGTGCGCATGCTTTTGCGACAAAAATGGAATACCACATTGACGTATTACAGCAAAAGGAAGTTTTGATTGTTGCAGAATCACCAATCGGTTTTCGCAGATGGATGATTGAATACCAGCTTGAAAAGAGATTTGATATTGCACATGAACTTGGTGGCGTTCCATCTTGGGCGCTTACAAAGGATATTTTCAACAGGGCAAGGGACACTCTGGTTGTTGGCAGGCGCCCGGTTCCTGAGGCTCTTCTTAAAAAAGCACTTGCAGGAATTCTACCACCTTCTGATCCGCCGAGGGCACCTGAGGATATATTGGCCGCAACCCGTTCGCTGGGTGATTCAACGGCGACTGCACTAATTGGTCAGAGAAATAAGTTGGGAGATAAATAGTTATGCGTGACGTATACGTTGCTGGTATTGGAATAACCAGTTTTACAAGGTTGGAATATCCACTTCTTGAAATTGCAGCTTATCCAGGGTTAATGGCCCTTAGAGATAGCGGCTTGAGTAAAGTGGATCACATATATGTTGCAAATATGGGTGGGGGCAGAATTAATAATCAAACCGGCCTTGCAAGTGCCGTTGTTGATCATTTGAGTTTAACACCGGCGGGTGCCGAGACAATTGAAAATGGACCGGCCTCTGGTGCCTCTGCAATTAAACAGGGCTTTATGGCCATTGCGTCCGGTATGCACGATGTTGTAATGGTTATTGGTGCTGAAAGAATGCGTGAAGTTAACACGCTTGAATCCACAGATTTTGTTGCAACTCTAACGCACCCACTTGCAGAGAACATTTATGGTGTAACACTTCCGTCTCTAGCTGGAATGTTTGCGCGTCTTTATATGGATAAATATAAAGTAACTCAGAGGCATCTTGGAATGGTTGCTGTAAAGAACCATGCAAACGCTATGGATAATTTTTTCGCACATTTGCACCAGCCAATTACACTTGCTGGTATATTGGATTCACCTGAAGCTTCAACAAATAACCCTTTTGTTGCTGATCCGTTAAGGTTTTTTGATTGTTGTCCTGTTTCTGATGGCGCGGCTTGTTTGATTTTAACAACGGGTGAGGTTGCAAAAAAACTTAATAAACCAATGATACGTCTTGCAGGTGTTGGTCAGGCAACAGATACGCACGCTGTTCATGACAGAGATGATCCAACTGAACTTTTAGCAGTAAGAATGGCTGCAAAAAAATCATTTCAAATGGCCGGAGTGTCACCCAAGGATGTAAGCGTTGCAGAACTTCATGATGCTTTTACAATATTGGAAATTGTTGAAAGTGAAGAGGTTGGTTTTTTCCAAAAAGGCCAGGGTCACCTTGCCCTTGAGGAGGGTGCAACAAAAATTGGTGGTCTTATACCGATTAATACATCAGGCGGACTCAAGGCCAAAGGGCACCCGGTTGGCGCAACTGGTGTTGGGCAGGCACACGAAATTGTTTTACAGTTAAGGGGTGCCGCAGAAAAACGTCAGGTAAAAGGGGCCACGGTTGGTTTTACCTGTAACTTTGGTGGTTTTGGAAACAACGTAGTTTGCCTTACTTTTATTAAGGAGAGTTAATTTATGGAAAGAAATATTTATGCATACAAATGCAAACGCTGTGGGTTTGTACAATATCCTTACAGAACGATTTGCAGAAAATGTGGAGAGAATGATCATAATGAGTTTGATATTGTGCCAATGTCAAAGAGCGGAAAGCTTATAACGTACACGCATCTTTATACACTCCCCGCTGATTATGCAACAGTGAGGTTAACACTTGGTATAGTTGAACTTGATGATGGTTTGAAAATTACAGCCCAGTTAAACATAAAAGAACCAAAAATAGGAATGCAGGTTAAAGGTGATGTGCAGGTCGTAAGAAGTGACGTTTATAAACAGTATTACGGAATGGTGTTTTCACAAGCGTGATAAAAGTAAAAAGCTACGGCGACAATTTAAGCAATGGTAACTATTCGGTTCATTCAAGATTTAAGCGAGCGGTAAATTTTGTTTCGGGTAGGGCATATATTTCTATTGTAACGGAGGACATTGGTCCTGGACCACAGAGCATTGTTGTTGAAGGTGTGGATCTTGGTGAGCTCAATGAACTTGTCGTGGGGTCTGCAGGGTTTGTTATTAATGGCGAGCGGTTTGTTTTTGTAGAAAAAAAGCAGTTTCACTCTGACGCCCGCTTTAGCAAAAAAGATCCTGAAATTATAAAGTCTAATCTTGAAATCATAAAAGAAATCCTAATAAAAAATGCGCCACCCTTGAGTCTGGCTTTTCTACTTGACGGGGGCCGTGAGGGTTATTTTAAGTCATCTTATGAAATTGAATTTTTGAAGCGATTTAAAAATGCGCACAAAACACTTTTTAATGATGCTTCGCCCTTAACTGGGGTTTGTTCCATTAAGGGTTCCGGCTTTGGCTTTACACCAAGTGGTGATGATTATATTGCCGGGTTTTTAATGTCCCTATATACGAGACAAAAAATATATAATAAAAACCATGCAAATATTATTGAAGAAATTTATAATGCTGCACTTGGAACCAATCCGGTTTCAAATGGTTTTTTATATTGTGCCAGTCACGGCAAGCTTTCACAAAAATTTAAGGATTTTGTTGAGGCCGTATTTTTAAGTGATAAAAAGAATCTTTTAAAAACAACCAAAACAATTCTTAATATTGGAGAGACGTCTGGAACAGATTTTTGTGTTGGTTTTCTAATGGGCCTAAGGAGAAGACCAAAATGGTTGTAAATGGCATTCTAAAAAAGGGTGAGTATTACGATTCCGTTTCCTTGATGATTGTCTCAAAAGAAATAAATAAACTTCCAGGTGTCATCGAGTCTTCTGTTGTAATGGGCACAAAAGAAAATCTTTCAATTATTAAAGACGCGGGCCTTTGGTTTGATGGTTTGTCTGAAGCAGAAGATACGGATCTTGTAATTGCGTTAAAATGTGAAAAGCTTGATTTTATAAATTCTGTTATAGATGACATTGATGGGCATCTAAAGCGTATTTTAATAAAAGATGATAGTGCCGGGGTTGCGGTCAACCCCAAAAGCTTAGAGAATGCCATTGAAAAACTTCCAGATGCAAATTTAGCCTTAATTTCAGTTGCAGGTGCCTATGCATATGATGAAGCAAAAAAGGCGCTCGATGCAAATTTAAATGTAATGCTTTTTTCTGATAATGTTTCCATAGAAGATGAAATTGAGCTTAAAAAGTATGCCATACAAAAGGGTCTGCTTGTCATGGGCCCTGATTGTGGAACAGCCATTATTAATGGAGTTCCACTTGCGTTTGCGAACGTTGTTAAACGTGGAAACATTGGTATTGTGGCAGCTGCAGGAACAGGGTTACAGGAAGTCAGTACTATTATTTCAAATTTTGGCGCCGGTATTTCACAGGCTTTAGGAACGGGCGGGCGCGACATAAAAAAAGATGTTGGCGGGATAATGTTTCTTGAGGGTATTAAAGCACTTGCTGAAGATGCAGCAACTGAGGTTATTTTACTTGTTTCTAAACCGCCGGCGGAAGATGTTGTTAAAAAAATTATAAAAGAAATATCTAAAATCGAAAAGCAGGTTGTTGCCGTTTTTTTAGGTGCAAAGGCTGCATTACTCCAAAACACAGGTATAAATTCGGCCTCAACTTTAGAAGAGGGTGCACTTAAAGCTGTTGCTATTTCTACTGGTAAAAGTATTTTAAGCGTAATTGATGATCTAAAAGACAGGGATTCTGGCTTAAGAGCCATGGCAAAACCAAAATATGAAAAACTTGCGCGAGGGCAAAAATATCTAAGGGCTCTTTTTAGTGGCGGAACTTTTTGTGGTGAAACACAAATATTACTTCAAGATACCTTAGGGGATATTTATTCAAATGCACCAAGCGGAAACAGTCAGAAACTTAAAGACTCATTAATAAGTAAAAAACATACCGTTGTGGATCTTGGCGAAGATGAGTTTACTCGTGGCAAGCCCCATCCAATGATAGATTATTCGATAAGAAACAAAAGGATTTTGGCAGAAGCTGAGGACCCGGAAACGGCTGTTATCCTTCTTGATATTGTTCTTGGGTACGGGTCCAATATGGATCCGCTTGCGGAAATAATGCCTGTCATCAGAAAGGTTGAAGAGATATCAAAAAAAGCCGGCAGATACTTACCCGTTATTTGTTCGGTAACAGGGACAGATGAAGATCCGCAGAATAGAACCAAAGTTGTAGAGGGACTAACTACTGCTGGTGCAATAGTTTTGGATTCCAATGCTGCGGCCACAAAACTTTCAGGGTTTATTCTTGAAAACGTGAGGGAATAACCATGAACGATCTTTTTAAAAAAGAACTACAGGTAATTAATATTGGTCTAAAGTCATTCAAAGATGCGCTTGATGAAAGAAATGTTCGCTCCGTCCAGGTAGACTGGCGCCCGCCCGTGAAAGTTGATGATAAAGCAATTAAGATATTTAATAAAAACAGGGAAAAAATTACAGAGGCAAATCAGGAAGCCATAAAAAGGATCTTGAATGGCAAACCTGTGCTTGTGGATCTCGATCAGGCAATTAATGTTGTTCCGGGAATGAAAAAAAATCTTATTTTACACGCGGGTCCTCCTATTGCTTGGAAAAAAATGTGTGGTCCAATGAGAGGTGCCGTTATCGGTGCTTTAATTTATGAAGGGCTTGCAAAGACCAAAGATGAGGCCGAGAAGTTAGCTTCATCACAGGAAATAGAATACTCACCCTGTCATGAACATAATACTGTGGGTCCTATGGCCGGTGTTGTTTCGTCATCAATGCCCGTTTTTATTTTATTAAATGAAGAATTTGGGAATGCAGCATTTTGTACAATGAATGAGGGGCTAGGAAAAGTTTTAAGATACGGGGCATTTAGTAGTGATGTAATTGAAAAACTTAAATGGATGGAAAAAGTATTATATCCAGTAATTAAGGCTGCTGTTTTAAATATCGGAAAAATAGATTTAAAAAATATTATTGCTCAGGCTTTACACATGGGCGATGAGGTCCATAACAGAAATCGTGCAGCAACGTCGTTGCTTTATAGAATACTTGCTCCTGAGATTGTTAGTGTTGCCGAAAATAAAGAAACCGCAAAGGCAGTATTAAATTTTATTCATAATAACGACCATTTCTTTTTAAATTTATCAATGCCAGCGTCTAAAGCATCGCTTGATGCTGCAAGGAATATTGAAAACAGCAGTATTGTTGTTGCTATGGCTAGAAATGGAACGGAATTTGGTGTGCAACTTGCGGGTACCGGAAATGAATGGTTCACTGGCGAAGCACCAGTACCCGATGCACTTTATTTCCCGGGCTTTAGTAAAAGTGATGCAAATCCTGATATCGGTGACAGCTCAATAACTGAAACAAATGGTCTTGGTGGTTTTGCAATAGCCTCGTCTCCTGCAATTGTTCAATTTGTTGGTGGGAATTCACAAGATGCAATTAATTATACAAAAGAAATGTATGAAATAACTGTAGCAGAAAATAATATTTATCAGGTTCCATATCTCAATTTTAGGGGCACACCAACGGGGATTGATGTAATTAAAATTATTGAAAAGGGAATATTTCCTTTTATTGATACCGGTGTTGCACATAAGGAGCCAGGTATTGGCCAGGTTGGGGCCGGAGTTTTAACCGCACCACAAGAACCATTTAGAAAAGCTTTTATTGGTTTATCAAAAAAAATTCAATAACCACAAGGAGGAAGTCAAAAGTGAACTCAAATGAATTCTTAAATTTTATGGATAATGTAAAAGTTTATGATCTTACACAGAGATTAAGTGTACATACTCCTCCCTGGCCAAGTTATATGCCGCTGGGAATTCAATATTTTAAAAGACTTGCAGGTGCGCACATGGGGCAAGGGGCAAATGGTCAGATAATAACCACAAGTAACCATGTTGGAACCCATATGGATGGAGAGATACATTTTCATTCAAGCGGACGTTCAATAGGAAACGTTCCTCTGAACGAATGGATTGGTCCCGGAGTTGTTGTGGATATTTCAGGAGACGTAGGGGATTACGAACTTTACACGCCTGAGCTTCTTGAGAGCAAAGTTGAAATTAAAAAAGGCGATATTCTGATTATTAATACTGGTTACCATAAACACGCATGGGATCAAGAGGCATCGGATGAATTCAGGTATTTTGTAAAACATCCAGGCCCTGGTCCTGGGTTTCATAAGTGGGCAATTGATAAACAATTAAAGTGGATTGGTGTTGATTGCGGAAGTGCGGACCATCCAATGAATACAATTATTAGAAAATGGCACCCTGACAGTTTTATTGAAGCCGAGAATAAAATTAAAGCAAAATTTGGTGGAAAATCATGGGATGAAGTGTTCCCGCAGGATGAATATTACCAGGTTATGCATCTTAAACTGTTTCCCAAAAAAATAGTTCATGCAGAAAATATCGGCGGTGATATCGATAAACTTAGCAATAAACGCGCATGGATAGGTTGTTTCCCTTTGCGTGGTATTGAGCTTGAATCTTCAATGTGCAGAATAGTAGCCTTCATGCCGCCAGGTGGTAAGTAACAGGGGCTAGATATGCATTTGGAACATGATTTTGAATATTGTAAACCCATAAGTATTAAAGAATGCATAAAACATCTATCCAGGAAAGATGCACTTGTGCTTGCGGGTGGAACCGATCTTATTGTTAATATCAGGGAAGGGGGGGTAAAACCCAAGGTTCTTGTTGATATCAAAGGTATTAGCGAGCTTAAAAAAATTGATTTTAAGAGCAATAAACTTTTATTGGGTTCACTTGTCACATTTTCTGATTTGATTGACTCAAAAATTATTAATAAAAAATTTCCATCAATAATGGAGGTTGCAAAAACGGTGGCGTCTTGTGGGGTAAGAAATCGCGCTACACTTGTTGGTAATATTTGTTCTGCCGTTCCGTCTTTGGATAGTGGGCCAATGCTGCTTGCGTATGAGGCAAAAGTTATTGTTCAGGGCCCAAAGGGTAAACGAAGTATAAAGATTTCTGATTGGTTTTGCGGACCAAGAAAAACCGCACTAAAAAAGGGTGAACTTGTTACGGGTATTGCCATCAGTGTGCCCGACAAAAAACATGGTGCATCTTATGTTAAACTTGGCCGTTATGATGGTGAGGATTTGGCACAGGCCAGCGTTTTTGTGATGGCACTTCCGAAAAATAAATACCGTATTGCATTTGGAGCCGTGGGGCCAGTTCCAATAAGGTCAAAAAAAATTGAAGCTTGTATTAACGGTAAGAAAATTAATGAATCAATAATTTTAGATGTAAAAAAAATAATTTCAAAAGAAATATCACCTATTACAGATATAAGGGCCACAAATAAATACCGTGAACATATGGTGAAGGTAATGTTTGAAAGAGGAATTGTGGCGGCACTTAAACGCCTTAGTGGATCAGGGCCCGAGTATGGTTTGAATCTTGTTTGAGGTTTTGTGTAATGAAGGAAATTAATACCAAAGTAATATCTTTTATATTAAATGGCGAAAAGATAACGCTTGCGGTAAGTGCAACTGATGTTCTGCTTGAAGTTTTAAGAGAAAAGGCTGGAGCTAAAAGTGTAAAGTGCGGTTGTGCGCGCGGTGATTGCGGCACCTGTACCGTAATACTGGACGGAAAAAATATCAGAAGCTGTTTGGTTCTTGCTATAGAAGTGGATGGAGCAAATATTTTAACTTTAGAAGGTTTAATGAAGGATGGTTTAACACCTCTTCAGGAGGAATTTCTTAAATCAAACGCGTTTCAGTGTGGGTTTTGCGCCCCCGGTATGATTGTTGCGGCATCCGATTTACTTAGCCGTAAAACTAAACCAACAAGAAAAGAGGTAATTGAGGCACTTTCTGGAAATTTATGCAGGTGCACAGGGTACTCCCCCATTATTGATGCTTTTATGAATTTGGTTAATAAGGCTTAGTGCGCACCGTTATGACAAAATATAAATTTATTGGAAAATCTGAAGTACGTGTTGATGGTAAAGAAAAAATCACGGGTTCTGCTCAGTATGTTGATGATATTGATTTTGGAAACAAACTTTTGTTTGCTCAAATAATTGAAAGTCCGTATGCGTCTGCAATTATTAAAAACATTGATTATAAACAGGCCGAAAAACTTGATGGAGTTGTTAAAGTTGTAAGCGGTAAGGACTTTCCTTATAAATTCGGTCTATATATGCATGACAGATATATTTTTGCCCAAAACAGGGTGCGTTTTGTTGGTGAACAGGTTGCTGCAGTAATTGCACGAACACCTGAAGTTGCAAAAAAAGCCGCAAAGCTGGTTAAGGTTCATTATGAGAAATGTGAGCCAATTTTAACAGTAGATGATGCACTAGTAAGTGGGGGCGCGCTTGTTCATCCCGAACTTGCATGCTATGAACATGTTCCCTGGTTTTTCCCAAAAAAAGATTCAAATATTGCACATCACAGAAAAGTTAGAAAAGGTAATACTGCTAATGCATTTAGGGAGGCTGATTTTATTATTGAAGATACTCATACAGTGCCCAGGTATTCACATTGCGCCATTGAATATCACGGTGCTGTTGGGCTTTTTGATCATTCAGGAAGATTAACGGTTTGGACATCTTCGCAATCACCGCATACACAAAGACATATTTTTGCGCAAACTTTAGCGCCACTTGGGCTCAAACATAAAGATGTAAGAGTTATTACGCCTCATGTTGGAGGAGGGTTTGGTGGTAAAGCTGGCGTTACCATGGAAATCATTGCTGCGGCTCTTGCCACAAAGGTTACGGGCTTCCCTGTAAAGGTACTTTGGTCAAGAGCACAGGAATTTTATAACACTTACCAGCGCCAGGGTGTGAAAGCAAAAATACGGCTTGCAGTAAAAAAGGACGGTAAAATTACAGCTCTTGAACATGAACTTTTGTGGGATGCCGGTGCCTATGTTGAATATGGCGCTAATGTTGTAAATGCAGCGGGTTTATCAGCAACAGGGCCTTATTCAATTCCTAATATTAAAATTGATTCAATTTGTATTTATACAAATCTCCCTCCTGGTGGGCCATATAGGGGGTTTGGTTACTCTGAGTTTTTATTTGGACTTGAATCGCAAATTAATGAGGCCGCAAAAAAAATTGCTATGGACCCGGTTGAGTTCAGGCGCAAGAACGCAATTAAAGAAGGCGACACTCTGACTTATGGAGCAAAGATGAATCCAAGCGGCCTTCATCAGGCAATAAATAAAGTTAGTGAAGCTATTGAGTGGGGAAAAAAAGAAATATCAACAGATCCGAATATTGCAATTGGAAAAGGTTTTGCATTATTTTGGAA
>CAZQUK010000029.1:0-16307 GCA_964596435.1 uncultured Oligoflexia bacterium | reverse complement strand
CAAAGGTGATTGACCTTATTACTAATAATGAAACCTTCTGGTTTAGGGATGAGAGCTTTTGGCGCGCCATGGAAGAGAAGATCTTGCCTGATTTGTTTGATATGTTGCACGAAAAAAAAGTGGGATTTATTAAAATATGGATTGCCGCTTCCTCCACCGGTCAGGAGGCATATACGCTCGCAATGCTAATAAAAGAGCACATTGAGGCGAATGGTCTAGATCACTTAACACGATGCTTCTCAATCCTTGCAACCGATATCTCAGAAAGCGTTCTGAATACAGCCAGGGCGGGTGTGTACGATGTTAACAGCGTGGAGCGTGGTTTATCAAAAAAAAGGTTGCATCAATTTTTTGACAAAAAGGGAGACGCTTATCAAATTAAAGATGATTTAAAAAAAATGGTTAATTTTCGAATCTTCAATCTTCTTGATGATTTTGACTCCCTGGGTAGGTTTGATGTGATTTTAGTGCGGAACGTGATTATATATTTTAAGGATTCTTTGAAAAAAAGAATTCTTGAGAAAATAAAGAATAGCATGAGGTTTAAGGAAAGTGTCTTTTTTTTGGGTAACACAGAGAGTCTCTTTGGCAGTTCTAAGGAATACATGCAGATCGAATATAAAAAGTGCACATACTACTGTGTGAAACAATAATTTATGCGGATTATTCAAACCGATGTTTTTCGCACTACATGTCATTATTTAAACTAAAAATACTAGAGATTCTGTTTTGTTTTGGTGATAAAATTTTTAAAATATAAAACAACATGGTTTTTATAACGACAGGGAGTCTTTAGAGGGATAAGTACAAGATGAAAAATCGCAATGGGAAAGTTTATTTGGCTCGCAATAAGGCAATATTAGTTTCTTCAATTTGCTTGTTAACACCTTTAGTTTTTTCCACTTTTATTTTTTTAACACAGTATGAATTTTGGACTAGTCTATCATACTTACTCTGGCCACTGGTTTTGGTTACTATATGGTTTTTATGGATGATACGCTCAAGTAAGCCAGCTCAAATGAGTGATCTATCGGGTGAGCAGATGCACTTGGTTTTGGATATTGTTAAAAAAATTGAGGAGAGCTTAAAAGAATCCACAAATGCAACACAAGTAGTCTCCTCACTTGAAGAAAGTATTTCCACTATTTCTAGTAGTGCAGATCAAACTTCAAGCAGCATTTCGACGGTGGCTGGTGCGGCAGATGAGATCTCAAGTAGTACCAACAAGATTGCCAGTCTGGCAGAAAAGATGAGCACAAATATGGCCAGCGTTGCTTCAACAACCACGCAGCTTTCTGATAATCTCAAATCCGTCAATGAAGCTATTGCATCCTTATACTCATCAATAAATGGAATTTCTGAAAACGTGGCCGATGGTACAAAAATTGCCAATGACGCTACCACGGTAGCCCTGGATTCATCGAACACCATGAAGACACTTGGAGAAAGTGCTGCAGAAATTGGCAAAGTAACTGAAGTGATTCGAACCATCGCTCAGCAGACCAATATGCTGGCACTCAATGCAACGATTGAAGCGGCTAGTGCCGGAGAGGCGGGCAAGGGATTTGCGGTTGTTGCTAGCGAAGTTAAGGAGCTTGCAAAGCAGACGGCCACAGCTACAGAGGATATTGCGGAAAAGATCAAGCATATTCAAAAAAACACCGAGCATGCGATTGCCGCCATAGAGAGGATAGCTGAGATTATAGACAAGATAAATGATCACCAGCTTACTATCACCAAGATGGTGGAAAATGAGACCCAAATAGCCCAAACTTTTTCTAAGAATATTTCCCAAGCAGTGGCCGGGGCCGGTAATATCGCCAACAATGTTCAAGAGTCTGCAGATGATGCTGGTCACGTCTCCAGAAGTATAAATGAGATAGCAATTGGCGTGAATGACGTAGCAAGAAATATTTCTGAAGCCGCTCAAGGAATAGCGCACCAGACAGAAAAGATAGTTGAGATTTCGGTTATGGCACCCGAAGCGAGCAGATATATTAGGTTGGCAAATGATGCGGTTGGTGTTTCAAAAGCGAACCTAGAGCAAATGACATTATTGATAGATAAACCAACTGGTATTTTGAGGAAAAATTAAGTTTACAAGATTACTCGATTTGATTTTACCCCTAAATAAACAAAGGAGTGTTTTTTATGAGTAAGGAAAAAAAGAAGGTCGCGCTTTTTCTGTGTAACTGCGGACCCAATATTGCAAATTTTATTGACATGAAAGAAATTGCCAATTGGGCAAGTACCAGAGGGGATATCGACATCATTGAGACACATAATCTTCTTTGTTCTCCGGACGGAAAAAAGTTTTTTCGTGAAAAACTGGAAACGATGGGTTCCAATAGGATTGTAATTGCCGGGTGTTCACCCAAGATGCATGAAAAGACTTTTCAGAAAATAACAGAAGATGCCGGTATTAATTTAAGCAGGGTTCATCTGGCTAATATTCGCGAACAATGCGCTTGGGTGACCAAGGACAAGGAAGAGGCCACTCTAAAAGCTAAACATCTAATTAGTGCTTCAATCAGAAGAATAAATTTTCATGAAGATTTAGCGCGGCGATCAATGAAGTGCCTTACCGACATCATGATTGTTGGTGGTGGTATTGCTGGAATAGAGGCTGCCATAACCGCATCGAAGGCCGGAAGAAAAGTGTATATAGTCGAGAAAGATATTTCCATAGGTGGTAACATTATCAAATCCGAGGAAGTTGCGCCCAACATGGAGTGTGCCCCATGCCTTCTGGCTCCACGTTTGTCTGACATTAGGGATGACCCAAATATCACCGTTATAAGTAATGCTGAAGTTGAGGAGATCCTGGGGTTTTATGGCAACTTCACGGCGCGAATAACCAAGAAGCCACGTTACATAAAAGACAATTGCATTGGTTGTGAGGCCTGTTTTGATGTTTGTCCGGTCTCAGTTAAATCAAAATTTCACTTGGGGCTTGGTAGTAAAAAAGCAGTTCACATACAGTTTCCTGGCTCGGTTCCTTCTGCGGCTGTTGTTGACAAAGAAAGTTGTCTGCATTTTGGCGATGGATCCTGTAAAGATGTCTGCGTGCAAAATTGTCCATTTGAATCATTTGATTTTGATCAAAAAGAAGAAAAAATTGAAATCTCTGTTGGGGCCATTGTTTTGGCTACCGGTTTTGATTTACCACAAGCATCCACCCTTTCGCACCTGGGGTATGGAAGGCTTGATAATATCTATACGTTTGCTGAATTTGAGCGCTTAGTAAGTTCCAACGGCCCTTCAGGTGGAAAAGTTAAACTAAAAAATGGGGCGGAGCCTGCCACTGTTGCGGTCATACACTGTGCGGGATCACTTAATGATAGCGGAATTTCTTACTGTTCTGGAATCTGCTGCACTAATGCCACAAAGGTGGGGGAGATGATACGCAAGCAAACTCCAGGTGCCAAAGTTTTTAATTTCCATAAAAACCTGGTCTTTTCCGGACCTAGTGAGCATCGCTTTTTTGAGCATCAAAAAAAATCAGGAACGGAATTTTTTGAATGTTCTGATCCAAATTTGATTGGAATTGAAAAAAATGGAGAAAAACTTCAGTTAAATGGAGCTGGCATAAAAAGTTTAAGTGTCGATATGGTTGTGTTGTCAACCGGGATATTGCCATCTTCTTCCAACGAAAAATTTGCCAATATGCTGGATATTCCTCTTGATGAATACGGATTTTTTAAAGCAAGTCACCCGCTTTTGCAGGAAACTGCAACAGCACTTGATGGCGTTTATATGGCCGGATGTGCGGCGGGACCTTGTAATGTGGCAACTTCCGTAACCAGGGGGCAATCAGCAGTTGGAAGCGCCATTAGTAGACTGATTCCAGGGAGGGAAATTGACTTGGAGATAATGACCTCGACAATTAATGAAGAAAAATGTGGAGCTTGCAAGCTTTGTCTTTCTGTCTGTCCATATAAAGCGGTATCGTTCGATGCGGAAAAACAAATTTGCGTTATAAATGAGGTTATCTGCAGAGGCTGTGGGACCTGCACTGCCTCGTGCCCAAGTGGTGCATCCAAGGCTAGGCATTTTACTGATGAACAAATTTATGCAGAAATAGGAGGCGTCCTAAATGGATAATTTTAACCCAAAAATAATAGCGTTTGTATGTAACTGGTGCTCTTATGTTGGTGCCGACAAGGCAGGTGGACAAAAGTTGGATTATTCTTGTGATGTAAAGCTTATCAGAGTCATGTGCAGTGGTAGGATGGAACCTCAACTTGTTATGCAGGCCTTTCGTGAAGGGGCAGACGGGGTTATGGTGCTAGGTTGTCATCCCGGAGATTGCCATTATCGTAACGGAAACCATAAGGCGTTAAGACGTTTCAAGCTTTTTGAAAAACTTCTAAATCAAATTGGCATTGATGGACGAAGGTTCAAGCTTGATTGGGTGGCTGCAGGCGAGTCCGAACGTTTTCAGAAACTTACTAATGAGATGGCAAAAGAAGTAAAAGCTCTGGGGCCTATGCGGATAAAGGGTTTTGTTGAAGAGGGAGTAATGTTATGAGTAAGCCAAAAGTTGCTCTTTATTGGTGCGCTTCTTGTGGCGGGTGTGAAGAAGCGGTAGTAGATCTGAATGAGGCGATTCTTGATGTTGTTGCTGCTGTTGACATCATCCTTTGGCCGGTAGCCTTGGATTATAAATATAAGGATGTTGAGGCCATGGAAGACGGCAGTATTGCCGTTTCTTTTATTAACGGGGCGGTTAGAACTGCAGAACAAAAACATATAGCCGAACTTCTGCGCAAAAAATCTGGACTGGTTGTGGCCTTTGGTAGTTGTGCCATCATGGGTGGGATTCCAGCACTCGCAAATCTTACATCTAAGAAAAAGATTTTTGAGTGTTCATATCACAAATCACCAACAGTCGATAATCCAAAGGGAGTCGAGCCTAAAACCAGCTCCAGGCGTGATGGACATGAGCTGTCTTTACCAGAATTTTTTGAAAGTGTTTACAAATTGGATGATGTAATTGATGTCGACTACTATCTTCCGGGGTGTCCACCCACCCCAGCGTTGATCGCGGGTGCCGTAACTGCCATATTGGAAGGAAAACTACCACCCAAGGGGGCGGTACTATCTCCTGATAAAGCACTTTGCGTTAGTTGTGATCGCAATGAATCCAAGCCCAACGATCTTTCAATTGAAAAGATAAATAGAGTGATTGATATCCAAGTGGATCCAGAAAAATGCTTTCTTGCACAAGGGGTAATTTGCATGGGACCTGCAACGCGCGATGGGTGTGAGTATCCTTGCGTAAAAGGAAACATGCCTTGTACCGGATGTTTTGGTCCAACCGATTCGTGCAAGGATCAAGGCGCCAAGATGATTGCAACATTAGGTGGCATACTAAAAGGCGAGGATGACGAAACGGTTGCCGAAGCAATGAAGGGGATAGTTGATCCTGCGGGCACGTTTTACAGATATGGGATGTCTGCATCGCTGCTTGGTAGTGAACGAAAAAAAAGAGAAAAATAAGAGGAGAATTGAAGTGGGAAAAATTATTACTATTGATCCGATTACCAGGCTTGAGGGGCACGGAAAAATAACCATTATATTGAATGACGGGGGGTGTGTTGATCAGGCCTACTTTCAGGTTCCGGAGCTAAGAGGGTTTGAAGCATTTTGTGTGGGAAGGCCGGCCGAGGATATGCCGCAAATTACTTCAAGAATCTGTGGTGTTTGTCCATCTGCCCATCATATGGCATCGGCCAGAGCATTAGATTCTCTATATGGCGTTGAGCCCACCGAAACGGCCCATGCTATTAGAGAACTTTACTACAATCTTTTTATGTTTGAGGATCACACACTTCATTTTTATTTTTTAGGTGGACCAGATTTTATAGTTGGACCCGACGCCCCAGCGTCTGAGAGAAATGTCTTGGGTGTTATTGGTAAAGTTGGCGTTGAAATTGGCAAAAAAGTGATAGAGATAAGAAAGAAAACTCGTGAAATGATGTGCGAAATTGGAGGCAAGCCGATCCATCCGGTTCTTGGGCTTCCAGGTGGTGTTGCAAAGCAGATTAGTGAGGATACAAGAAAAAAAATAAAGGAGTTGTCGGTTGACGCTGTTGAATTTGCCAAGTTTACTCTTAAGGCCTTTACAGATATTGTATTAAAAAATCAAGAATACGTCGATCTGATCCTTTCTGATATTTACTTTCACAAAACTAATTATATGGGACTGGTGGATAGTGATAAAAAAGTTAATTACTATCGCGGAAAGGTGCGTGTAGTTGATCCTGATGGTTCAGAGATATCTCTGTTTGAGCCAAAGGACTATATGGATTACATTTCTGAGCATGTGGAAGAGTGGAGCTATATTAAGTTTCCATTTCTAAAAAAGATTGGCTGGAAGGGATTTGTTGATGGCAAAGATAGCGGAATAGTAAGGGTTGCTCCACTTGCTAGGCTTAATGTTTCAGAAGGAATGCCAACGCCTCTTGCACAACAGGAATATCAAAAAATGTTTGAAACATTGGGTGGCAAGCCCTCACACAACACGCTGGCTTTTCATTGGGCAAGGCTTGTTGAATTAATGTATGCGGCAGAACGCTTTGCGGAACTTGCTGATGCTCCAGCGCTTACTGCGCCTGAGACTCGCAACATGGATATTGGGATACCAAAAGAGGGTGTGGGTATTGTGGAGGCACCAAGGGGTACCTTAGTACATCATTATAAAACAGATGATCGTGGCATTTTAACAAACGTCAATCTTCTAGTTTCAACCTTATTCAACTCGGCACCTATTTGCATGTCTATAGAAAAGGCTGCAAGATCTCTTATTAAAGGTGGAAACGTAAATGATGGACTTTTAAATAAAGTGGAAATGGCATTTAGGGCCTATGATCCCTGCTTTTCCTGTGCAACTCATAGTCTTCCCGGAAAAATGCCATTAATTGTAAAACTTCAAGACCAACAAGGAAAAATTATTAAAACTATTGTAAGATAAATATTTTTAAGGAGGACTATTAAGATGGCCGAAAAAGTAGATTTAAAGGGATTGAAATGTCCACAACCTGTTTTAAAGGTAGCCATTATGTCAAAAACTGTTCCGGCAGGAACCACTGTTGAAGTACATGCCGATTGTGAAAGTTTCCCTGTCGATATTGGAAAGTGGTGTGCCAGTTCTGGGAAAGTGCTGATTAGCTGTGTGGATAATGGTGGCGGTGTTTTTGTTGCCACCATACAGTTTTAGCCCTGTTAGTGAAAAATAAAACTATTTTAATTGGACTTGGTAATCCAATTATGACTGATGATGCCGTTGGAATTGAAGTCGCCAAGATTGTTTTCCAGGGACTTTCTGCTGGTGCGGATGTGGACTTTGTTGAAGCCACGGTTGGTGGTTTGGAGCTAGTTGAGTTACTTGAGGGCCACTCAAAAGCCGTCATAATTGATGCGATTCAAACAAGTAATGGCAAAATTGGCGATTTTTATACTCTTGATCTAGAAAAACTTAAAAACTCCAACTCACCTTCTATGACCCACCAGATCGGACTTATTGAAGGGCTTGAGCTTGGAAAAAAACTTGGTATGAAAATGCCACAAGACCTAAGTGTCTATGCTGTTGAGGTTGAGGATGTATATACTTTTGGAACTGAGTTAACAAAAACAGTTAAAGATCAGGTGCCAATAATTGCACAAAAGATATTATCAAAGGAGTTCTCCTGGACGATAGCAGTAGAAAAATAATTGTGGTGGTGGGGGAGGATGGCAGTATTACCGGCAAGATGACATATTCATAATTTAGGGAAAATTATTCTTGTATGGATGATTTATTTACAGTCTGGTTGTCTAGTTTGGTCTATGTCTGAAGTGTTAACCTGCACTTTGTATCCGATTGTTTCCAGTAAATTTGGAGCAGTACTGTTTTTTCCTCTAAGGCCGGAATAGTAAAGCGAATAGAAAATTGTCCTTAAATGTATTCTGATGCTTCTAAAAAAACCTCCACCTAAAAAGTGCGGAATATAACGTGACCATTCAAGAGCTATTAGAAAGTACCCCATTAACGATGGGGTTATGGAAAAGATAATTAGTAATACCTGAAAACCAAAGCGGTTTATATTTGGTATGTAATTAAAAATTCTATCAACATGCTCGGCGCATCCGGACTGTGAAAACGAAGGGAGTATTTTATTGCCAGGAATGTAGCAGTCCCCAAGTTTTTGAAAGGTATTATAGCGAACTTCGTTAAGAAACTTTGAAGGACTTTGCGATTGAATATTTTGTGGTTTATTCATCAGTAGTTTACCTTCTTAAAATTGAATTGGCTGCCATGTGACTAATCGCCATTATTGTAAGTGATGGATTCACACCAATGGATATTGGAAAAATACTTGAATCAGCAATATAAATTTGTGGATAATTAAAAACACTAAAATCAGGTGCAACTACTGATTTTTTCCAGTCTTCACCAATTTTGCAGCCCCCCATTGGTTGAAGTCCCAAAAACTGTCTGGTTGCAATTATTTTTTTTGCCTTTGCTATCCCAAAAAGTTCTTTTACAAGTGTTAGCCCGATTCTGAATTTTTGTCTGTCCGATTCGCTAAGGGGTTTGCGTATTTTCATTCTTCCGTTTAGGCCAATATATACTTCACCCCAGGCTTCATCTTGTATGGAAAGATCAATTGATGCCAGCTTCTGATAAAGTCCCATTATGTTTTGATGTTTTGCGCCAAAGTCTGGCAAAAGTGTTGCCGTACAGACGGGCGGTGTAAAGGTGCTTGTTAATTTTATACCGAGTCTTTTTAATTTAATGTCGTCTGAATGAACCGAAATATAGGCGCCCTTGTGTGCATTAATATTTCTGTCAAAAAGTGCAAAACCTGAAATTTGTGGGTGACAGCTAAAATTTTTTCCAAGAAGTGGGAGCCGTTTTTGAAATCCACTCCTTAGCATTATTGCCGTTGTTCCAAGAGCCCCTGCGGCCAAAATAACTTTTGAGGCTTGAATTTCCCTTTTTTTTCCATTTTGAACCCCAAGAATACGAACTTGTTTCTTCTTGTGTATTAATTTATTTACTTCAAAATTTGTAAGAATACCAAGGCCAGTTTTTCTGGCTTTTTCAATAGAAGTAATTAAAGTGCTTTGTTTTGAGTTTCTTTGGCATCCACTAAAGCAGGCAATACAATCATTTTTTTCAGTATCCGTATTGCAATGGGACGCGGCTCTCATTACGGGTTTCCATTCATATCCAATTTTTTCCATGCTTGATGTGAAGATATTTGCGTTTTCGTTCCAATTATCTGGTGATACTGGTGTTATTGATAACATTGACTCAATTGCCCTGTAGTGCGGCTCGAATTGTTCTGCACTAAAAAAAGATATGTTGGTTTCTTCTTTCAGGTTTTCAAGTCCAAAAGAATCTAGTCGTTCCATTTGAGCATGATTTACGATTGAGCTTCCACCAAGAACCCTTGCTCGTAAAAGACTGATTTGACCATTTGTTGTAAGTTTTGGGCCACCATTCCAGAAGAGTTGATAAAAAATATCCGCTTCATTTTTTGGAAAACTTTTACTGTGGTATTCGGTACCGGCCTCTAAAAGTATGCAATTGGCACCTGCCGAGGATAGTTCATAAGCTATCGTGGCTCCCGATGGGCCAGAGCCAATTATTGCATAGTCAAACATTTTTTTATGCTAGCCTTTCATATTTGTTTAAGCATCATCATTTTGATTTGGATTCTTTTGTGACTTTTTTCTTTTTGTCATGGTTTTTATTTTTTTTTCCTTCATTGGCGCCTACTTCGACAACATTATCATCTTCCTCGGTGATAGTATTTAGATTACCCTGAAAACTGCAGCTGTATTGAATGCCAAGATGTTTTATAGCCAGGTGATAATCACGCTCAGGGTCAGGGTGCGAGGCTTCTAAAAACGCTTCTTCAAGTTTTGCTGTGTCCTCTTCTGACCATTTTGCCGGATTCTTGTTGGTTTCAATGAATTTTTTTAGGAATCCTAAAAACTTTGTTTTTTGCGCCTCAATAAGATGAGGAAGGATGGCTTTTTGAAGTTCATTTGTGTCTTTCTTTTCTTTCACATTTTGCATTCCGATTAGAAAGGCTTCTTGGGCCTTAATGTGTGAAATTAATTTTTGTTGATAGCTTTCAAAAGCTTTGTGCAGGTCCGAAAACTCCGAGATTTTTTTAAGCATTTCCTGTGCGTGCTGGGGGGATGAAACAGGAAGTATTTTTTCTGGACTCTGCTCGTGTATGAGCTTTAAGGTTTTTGGAGGGAAGGGGCCTTTGATTATGCATGGATGCCCAAAAAGCTTAATGGTTGTTTCCTGTGTGTCAATAGTAGTTGCGTTTGATACGCCACACAAAAACACAGATACTAATAACGCGGTTTTTGAGAATAAGTAATTTTTTTTTTTCATAACTAACCTAATATACTTGAATGTTTTTAACTCGTCTATTACCCCTTGGATTTTACACAAAAGTACTTGCACTAATTCACAAATAGTTAAGCCACCGGCATGGCCTCTGACGGTGAGATACCGAGTGGGCTCGGCCGCGCCGGCCTTGTGTTTGTGCGATTTGACACGCTTCAATAAAGGGTTAAAATATATATTAGGGCCTATCTTTTGCTGATTTAATGATCATTAAGAGAGGACAAGGGAAACAAAAGCTTGTGTCTAAGAAAAAGAAACAAAAAGAGCTTAAAATAGTTACCAAGGTTGATGAGTATTTCAGGGACCTTGTGGCAAATGCCATGATGGAGCAAAAAAGTTTAAGACGCTCACCACAGGAGGTTGAGAGCTACCTGGTGAACCTGCTTATTCAGTTTATGACAACAGAGAGCCTTTTTAAAAAAGACGCCGAGGGTAATTTAACAGAAGAGCCAATTGTGATTATGTTAAAAGAAGCCCTTGAAGAGGAGCGGCGCGAAGAGCAAAGCAAACTTCTAAGGCGTGTTGGCGATAGCTCCCTTTACATGGCGGGTTTTTTCCAGGAGCGCTTGCACCGCAAGATGGTTGGACTTGATTACTATATTGGGATGGGTGAGAGTGCTTACCGTCAGGTGGCAATTCGCTCTGAGCCAACACTTAATGATCTTTTTGAAGAATTATCTAGAAAGTTTGCAGCCCTTGTTGATGTAATGGCCCATATTTGTGAAAAGACAACCGTGCATAAGGAAAAAGACCTAATCAGGCTTTACGAGTTTTGGCTGAGCACAAAAAGCGAACGGGCCAAGAAAACATTAGAAGAAGCAGGAATTATTCCCGAGGCAGTAAACAAAAAACACTAGGGCATCATTCCGGAGATAAATAAAAGGCCACCCAATTAGCCATGGCCTGGTTGTTCTAACTGTAACATTGAATATTTTATCCAGTTCATCAGCCGCCACATCAAAATCAAGATAAAGATTAATTTGCTCATCTTGTGAGTATACTCCACAACCCCCCTTTTTATGTGTAACAAGTGCAAAAAGAAAAGAAACAAGAAACAGGCGGGTAAAAAAAGTTTTAATGATTGCAGAAGCTCGTAAGTAGTTTTAGTGTAAAACGTCAAAAAGCTTATTCGTAAAAGGTTTCATGTTATAGTTGGCATCAAATAAAAGCGGCATATCGCTTCTGATCCATGAGTTTTTATAGCTTATACCCCAAACACTAAAAACAGTGCATTCCGGTGTGCGGGTGCAAATTTCTGAAACCTTAAGATAAATTTCTTCTTGGGCCTTAAGCTTTTCGTTATCGGTAAAGCCAGTCATGCCATTAACTGCAACATCCATTTCACTGACATGGATTTTAATTCCAAGAGTAGAAAGCCTTCTGAAGTTTGCTTCGATTTCAGCTATAGTTATTGGTTCTTTCATATAAGTATAGAGGTCATATTTTTTGGGATCACTCTCTGATGTAAACAACCTTAAATGCATTTGAAGACCAACACCTGAAATAGGTACATTTTTTACGATTAGGTCTTTAAGTAATTCAAAAACCAGATTAGATTTTTTGTTCATCCCTTCAGCAGCAAAATCGTTATATATAAGTTTTAATTTTGGATTAATGGAATGAGCCAGATGAAAAGCATTTTCAATATAGTTAGGTCCAAGCTTTTTTAAGAATATATCATTTCTTAGTCCCATGGGTTCATCTTCATCAATCGCTTCATTTACAACATCCCAGTAATCAATAACATCATCTGCCCGAAGTGAAGAGAGTGTGTTTATAAAAAAGTTATCAATAAGGAGCTTAAAATTATCTGTCGGAATATCATCATTTATAAATTTGGGTATGCTTCCAACCCATATAAGAGTGTGTCCCTTTATTTTTCCCCCATTTTGGCGGGCAAAGTTAATTAGATTAAAGGCATCATCAAATCTGTATTTGCCGGGGGTGGGTTCCAGGCGCGCCCATTTCATTTCCTTTTCCGGAGTTATGAGTTCGAAGTGATTACGAATGGTATCGGCTTCTTTTTCAATTTGAAGAAGTTTGGTATGGGTGGCTGTGCCAATTGTGACTTTTCCTGAAAATGATGTATGTGCGGTGTGTGAAGAGACAAAAAATAAAAAGATTAATAATAAAAATATCTTCAGGTTGTATTTAGTCGCTCGACCAGACATGAGATAAAATCCTAAATATGTCATAGATGAAAATAGGTAAAAGACATGATAATTAAAAAAGCTCCCCACCCCAAAGTTTTCTAAAAAATTCTTCACAAGGAATTATTTCGACAGAATCTAAAACTCTTTTTTCTTTTTCAAGACATACAACGATCTTTTTGATTTTTTTTACGTCTTGTTCAAGTGCTAATAACCCTCTAACGTCGCTGATTCGGATGTGTTTTTTAGCCTTTACCTCAATAGCACATTTATCACCGATAATATAATCCACCTCGAGCTGTGTGCGCGTTCTCCAATAAGTTAAATCATAATCGCTTCTTGTATAATCAAGATACGCCTTTAATTCCAAAAAAATTAAATGTTCAAGACTATAACCAAACGCTGCAGATCCTTCTTTAATATCGCCCTCACTTTTTAGAACATTGGCCACACCTAAATCAAAAAAATATAGTTTGGGCATTGATACCGGTTTCCGTTTTTTTGTTTTTTTATAAGTCGGAAGCCTAAAGGCTATTAAGGTGTCCTCAAGAATTTGAAAATGATCCTTAACTGTACGCGCATTCACTCCACAATCATTTCCTATTGAAGAATAGTTTATCTGTTGCCCATTTGATGATCCAGCTACTTGTAAAAATCTCGAAAATTTTTCAATTGACCTCGTAAATCCTTCTGCTTGAATTTCCTCCTGTAAATATGTACCGACATAAGATTTCAAATCTTCCCTCGGTAGATTAGAATCTAGGATACCTGGCAAACCACCAAAATTGAGTCTTTGTGTTAGTTTTGAAAATTTTGTTTCAGGAGAAACCAGTGGATGTAAATGTGTGGTCCACATCCTTCCAGCAAGTAAATTTGCCCGCCCTCTCTTGAGTTTCCTTGCGCTACTACCAGTAAGAATAAATCTTAATTTTTTGTTGCGGTCGATTAGAAGCTGGACTTCGTCGAGTAATCCGGGTAATTTTTGAATTTCATCGATGATAATTAGTGTTTCATTTTCCTGCAGGCGCTGTCGCATAATTTCTGGATATGCACTTAACTCTCTAAAAGTATCAGCCTCTAGAAGATCAATGTATCTGGCTTCAGGAAATTGATTTTTTAAAAGGGTGCTTTTGCCTGTTTGTCTCGGGCCCAAAAGCAATATTGACTTATGTTTTACCATGTCTTTAATGGGTAGATATCTATCGTACATATACAACACTCTACCACGTATTTTACATCAAAAACAGTGGAACAAACCCCATTATCGCACAGTTCACGCAACCTGTTGATTTAACATAACATTTGGCCGGGGCACAGATTGAAGAAGATACAAAATTTTAATCCGTCATTGGTTAATGAAATTTCATAGCAAAACGAAAGGCATTTTTAGTCGCTCGACCAAACAACCGGATGCTTAATACGACTTGTTTTGTGGGGAATAAAAAACAAGTGTTTTTTTGTAGTTATGAGCGGTACTCATAATGTACCACTTTGTTACATTTTTATTGCTTTGCGCAAGCGTCTGAACTATAACGCCTGTCATGCAAACGATAACTGGGAGAAACCCCAACAATGCGGTTCAAAAGCCAAAGGACTTCAAGCTCTTTCTTCAAGAAGAATTCGAAAGACGTTGCCACAAAAACTCAAGTTACTCGCTTAGGGCTTTTGCAGTATTTCTTGGACTTCACCACGCCGCCCTGTCTCTCATTATCCGGGGAAAAAGACCATTATCAAAAAAAATGATTATTAGGATCGGAAGAAAGCTCTCACTTGGACCAAGTGAAATTAGTAATTATTTAACGACAAACAACTTTAAAGAACTTCTGCCGCTAACAGACATGACAAGTGAAAACTCAATTCAACTTTCAATTGATACATTCAAGGCATTATCCGAGTGGAAGCACGATGCAATTTTGGAACTTACAAGATTATCGGAATTCAAGGGAGATTTTAACTGGATATCACAAACACTCGACATCCCCGTAAATGAAGTCCAAATTGCTGTTGAACGCCTAACCAGACTTGGATTCTTAATAGTTGATGAAACCGGAAAATGGCTAGACGTCTCTGGCGACACACATATCGCTTCCAACGAATTTACCTACAATGCCATGAACAAACTTCAAAAAGCACATATCGATAAATCCCTTGAAGCTCTCGATAACCTTGATAACTCAATCCGATCACATTCATCGATCACACTTGCGATGTCTTTAGATGATATTGAAGAAGCCAGAAGAATCATTAGAAAGTTTCGCCTTGAACTGATCTCCTTTCTCCAAAGAAAGGAACAACGTTCGAATACAGTGTGTGTTTTTCAATGCTCACTGTTTCCAATTACCAAACTGACAAAGGAAAAAAAATGAAAACAGCAACTCTTACCATATTAGTAATGCTTGGACTAACAATAAATAGTTATGCGGCCAAGGACCGCGAAAACGGAGACACATTAGGAATCAGACAAAATGATGCATTATCAATGGATGAAATAGAATCCTATCTTGATAATAATGGGAAAAAAATTAAAAACGAGATCCTGCTTAACCTCATTAACAATACAAACCCTGAAGACAGCAGTACCAACTCAGTACAGGATATGTATCGGTTGATGCTAGTCAATGGCAAAGAGGAGCTTAAAAATGAAATTCTGCTAACGCCCTACCGCTTTTCGCCAGATTGCGAAATTGAAGAAAATTTAAGCGCACAAACAACAAATGAAAATTTTTCTGATATCTGTTTTAATCTTGAATATATCATTGCCGATAAAACCAATCTGGAAACGCTTGTTGGACTCGTAATGCACGAACACGCCCATCATTATGGCGTTAAAGACGAACAATACAAGTTTGCGAGTTTTTTTCAAAAAATTTTTACAAGCGGATCGGGTTTGCAACCAAGAATTCGGATTTTTTCAGGAAGCAGGATCATGCAACAAGGTTACTATTATTTAGCAGATCCAGCCTTTGGTGATAGGGGTGATAAGTTGTTTTCGAGAGTTACTGAAAAGATGCGCGCCGACCAATTATGCCAGTTAAAAGGCTATTCAAAACATGAAGTATATTATACATCTATTATGCATACAATTGGCATTTCACTTTGGGTTAAACGAGGTACATTTTACTATTTAGAGTCATTCGATAATGGAACAAGGTGCCCCACCAATTTTGGTAGCGAATGTTCCGCGGACACTAAGCGCTATTCTACGTTTTTTACTTCGATAACCTGCATAAGATAAACTCTCTCAACACTAAAAAAGAACAAGACATGTGTGTAAGTGACAATTGACAACACAGGCCTTGTTGAAACGAAAGGATAAAAGCGGTCTTGTAAATTATGACATATTTAAAAATTATAATTGTAATCATATTTATGAGTTCTTCGATAGCTAACGCTGACACAAAACTGGTCAACACACCGATTAAGGTTAACACAGCAGACATGGAGGAATGGAAAACTTCTATTTTGACAAAAATTAATGAACTAATTGAGCAAGATGTTAAAAACTTTCCAAACGATGCTATCGGACCGAATCCTGATTATTATCCAACAACAGGAATAACTGAGTGTCGCAAAGTTCAGCAATTAAATGGCGTTTATATCTGTTTATCGGAAGAAAACGACACCATGAATCAAATATTTAATAGGATTTCAACCTATGCAGAGGGAGGTATAAGTTGTGAAACTGGTACCCCAATTGAGCGAAAAAATCAGGCCGCCTTGCCTAAGTTAGTCTGAACTTT
>CAZQUK010000028.1:1518-16332 GCA_964596435.1 uncultured Oligoflexia bacterium | reverse complement strand
TATATATGTTTTTGATAATCATCGGAAGAAGAAGCTAGGGTCATAATTGTACTTTTTGAGGTTGTTGAACCAAAAGCAGAGCCATCCATTGCTGGCACATTAAGAACACCACGCCCATGACCATTAATCACTAATATTAATTTTTCTGATGGAAAATGAACAATACCCCAGGAAACAAATTTAACTAGTGTCATGGGGTCTCCCGTGTCTAACTCAATATTCTCAGTTAGTACTAAGCTCCCCTGCCCTGGCTTTTGTATTTTTAATATTTTTGAATCATCTTTTTCATTGCCATCAATTAATATTAATAAATTAATTTCATCAGAAACCCCAGTACGCTCAAGCCGCTTAAGTGAAGTCTTCAAATAATCTGAAAGGTTATTGTCACCACTAAAATACATTAAAACAGTTACAGGTTTTATATCTACCGTACCAAATACGCGGGCAGAAAACGGCAAAACCGATAAAACCGTCAAAATTACTAAACCGGGTAAAAAAAATATTATTTTTTTATTAAGGTTCATACTATTTTTTCCACTACAATTAAGCCTCATTAGCTGCAAGTAAATAAGCGGGTTATACTAACCGGAAACATACACCTTGGGGCACGGTGCGTCAAGATGCGGTGGCAATTAATGGTTTAGAATTTCTTAGTCTTTTCAGGCTATTATAGCGCCATCCAAGCCGGCAAGGACCTATCCTTTTAAGAAGAACTTCCTTGGACTCAATATGGCCTGAGAAAAAAAATACAACATGTAGAGTTTAATTAACACCCTTGTTGGCAGATCCTTTACCTCATTTTTTAGTATTTTTTTTAGAATAATATCTTCCCGGTCAAGAACAGCACTGCTCTTTGCATAATTAACAGGTTTAATTTGTTCCTTAGCAGTCCTTAAATCATCCCAAGGAGTAAAATCTTTTTTGGTTCTTTGTGGCTTTTCCTGGAACGGATTTCTGCCAAGTCTTGTACTAGTCATTGATGGACCCTCCCCATACTTCACACCTGTTTATTATTTCATCTGCTGCTGATAAAAACTCCTGTGCCCCAATTGATGAACCTCGATAGTCCAAAACCGAACGCGCCTGACCAGAGCTTTCTGCTATTGAAACATTATCATGGATCCTTGTTGTTAATAATTCTGATGCGAACTCACCACCTAAAGCCTGAAGCACCTCTTTTGTTAAGCGCCGTCTTTTAGATACAAGGTTCGGTAAAACCCCAATTAACCTTAATGACGGATTCCAACTTAAGCGTACATTATTAATTGTTTCGTTTAATTTTACTATTCCCTCTAAACTGAAAAATTCGGGCTGAACGGGCACAAGAACATATGCGCTTGCACAAAACGCATTTAACGTGAGCAGGTTCAAACTTGGTGGAGTATCGATTAGAATAAAATCGTAATTTCCTTTTATTGGTTCAAATAAATTAATCAGGATTTTTTCCCTATTTGGTCTTGAAAAAAGATAATACTCAACCCCAGAAAGCGCCTGATCAGATGCAAAAAGATCTGCCCCCGAGTTTGTTCGAGCCAGGTATTGGTTTGAAATATTTTCATCGTCTACAGTACGTTTAGATAAAAAATATTCATCAATTGTTTTTATGTTTTCGTTTGGAGCAACACCGGGAACTACGCCAAGATAACTTGTTAAATTTGCTTGTGGATCAAGATCAACAAAAAGAACTTTTTTACCTCTTCGCATTAGAGCCGAGCCAATATTCATCGTTGTCGTGGTTTTGCCCACGCCGCCTTTTTGATTTGCAACAGTGATTATTTTTACATTAGATTTTGTCATAACGACCCCCCAAGGCTTTTTTGAAAATGCAACAATAGAAGCATACCAAGAATTGTTTAAAAGTGCAGAAAAAAACAAATAAAAGAAATTAATGTTCGTGTTTTTTGGATAAATTTAGAATTCTATCAAAAAAAAGCCTGGGCCCCTGGCGAAAAAATGAAAATACAAACAAAAGGGCCAAAATAATAAAAGAAATTTGCTGAATTAAATAAAAAAATGTCGTGCCCTGCTCGTTATGAAGCGGCGCGCCCACAACACTCGCGCCCCCCATACTACCGGCGATAATATTAACAACAATACCAAGAAAAACTGCACCAACAGCAACCGTTAAAGAAAAGAGAAAAGCAATCCTGGCCCCATGCAGTCTTGCCAAAACACCAAAGGTTGAAACATTTGTTGCAGGCCCCGTTAATAAAAAAGCAATAATTGCACCTGGCGACACGCCCTTAATAAGAAATGCCGCTGCAAGGGGGGTTGCACCAGTTGCACAAACATATACAGGCATACCAAGAACTGCAAAAAAAGGAACTTCAAGCCATGATGGTAACCAATCGAAACCACCAATATTAAAATGAACTTCCATAGCGGCTGCAACAAAAAGACCAAGAAGTATCCAGGGGCCAATTTCATCAAGCATTTCAAAAAAACCAAAGCCTAGCGCTTTTTTTAATTTAAAAATTAAACTCTGATTAGGATTATCCTGAAAAATAACATCGTTTTTTGCTTTTTGAAAAGAAACAGAATCTTTCTTAATTAACCGCCCGACACCCCAACCAACAAGAAGTGCGAGAAAAAATGCACAAATTATTCGTAATATTGTTGTACTTCCACCAAGAAGTGGGAGCGATATTAATATTGCATCAAGTCCTAACTCTGGCGTTGAAATTAGAAATGCCATTGCTGCAGCACCCGGAACTCCTTTTATAATTAAACTTCTATATAAAGGCACAACACCACACGAACAAATTGGAAGGGGTAAACCCAAAACCACCCCCTTTGTAGCCTGCGATATATTGTTCCCTTTTTCCAACCAGCTAAGCGAAGTTTTGGGCATAAACACTCTAAGCACTCCTGAAAGGAAAAACGCCAGTAAAAGAGCGGGGGCGCTTTTAAGTGCCAATTCATAAAACTTAAAGTTAATCATCTCTAAATTATGCTCAAGAAGCAGATACAGAAAAATAAAAGCTATAAAACCACCAAGTCCCTCCCAAAAACCTAGAATGCCGTTCATTTTATTTTTGACACTTAAAACTTTATCGCTACCACACTCACATCCGCAGTGTTTTGTTTCATGATTATGTTTTTCAAAATGCGGTTTGTGCACAACCACATGAAGCAAGGCCCCTGCAATTAGGGCCTGAAAAAAACCCAAGCCCTGATATTCAAGCTCCTCAATTCCTGTTTTACCAATATAAAAACCGACCACAGTAGTTATCGCAATCCAAAATAATGAGA
This sequence comes from uncultured Oligoflexia bacterium, assembly GCA_964596435.1. GTDB lineage: Bacteria > Bdellovibrionota > UBA1018 > UBA1018 > CAZQUK01 > CAZQUK01. The sequence continues at coordinate 13,080 of CAZQUK010000028.1, read as the reverse complement.
ATGAGGCCAATTTTGCCCCCATTCTTGGATAAACGAGCCACCAGATAGTTATAGCAACCGGAATCCTATGTAAAACGATGGCAATTGGCATGTGTTCGCTTCCACCAAACTCACCGCCCACTAGCGCCACCCCATCAAGAATTGCATGAACACCAAGTCCGAATAATGCTAAATAAAGAGCGCCTTTATGCGCTTTGTCCGCAATATGTTCCATGCGTTTTTCCAAAACCACCGGTCCAAAAAGGCCAAACGCAACAAACACCACACAGAACCATCCACCCATATGAATTGAATGTGGAATAACCTCTAAAAATATTAAGCCGCCAATCATTATTAGAATAAAGCCATCAAGAAGGGCCAAGGTAAACTTTCCGAAACGCGCCAATCTAAAAATTATTGGCCCCAGAACAAGAACAAGGATGCTCATTAATAAAAAATTCATTTCTTTTCCTTCTTTCTAAAAGTCGGGAACATAACGATAATTTAAGAAAACCTTTTTACCTTTTTTTATTTGAATACTTTCCTCATGGGTTTTTTCTGAATCGCCCTCGGGTACAACACTTACCTTATAATCTCCCGGAGCCAAGGTTAATCTTGCCACTTGTAAATCTTTCGGCAGTAATACCCAGGAGCGAAGATCAGCCTGATCGCTTGCGTAAAACACCAACCGAGCCACCTGCTGTATAAGAGGGCTGTCTGCTGCTTTTCCAATCTGATATGCGACAACCTCTTTTGCCACAACGCCTGCTATTTTTTTTGCTATTATTGCGCTATATTTTTCTTCAAGATTTTTTATGGCCGTTTCTTCAACATTATCAAGAACATTTGTCTGACATTTCTTTTCACCATTGACAAGCACACTAGCCGTCAACACCGGATTATACCTTGGATAAAATTGTGGTATTGAATAGAAACTAGGATGAGGTTTTTTTTGAGGCGCTATACCGTTTTCATAAAACACTATAAGCTCCCCAAACTCTGATTTTGGAAAATTTTTTTTTGCTTCCTCAATTTCATCATCAGTAAGATTAAGTTCCTTGCTCCATCTTTTTTGTTCTTCTCTTCTTTTGGTTAAACCCGCAACGCGCCAGAGGTCCTTTCTAAGCTCGTAAAAATCTGGGGCCAATTCAAACGTTTTAACATAATCAATATAAGCGTCGTCATATTCACCAATAAGTTCATATAAAATTGCCATAAGATAACGCGCAAAAGCGTTTTGTTTATATTTTCTCTTACCCTCAGAAACCATTAAATATAATTTATGATTTACGCGTCTGGCCTCCACCATGGCACCTTCCCAGTCGCGCATTAAGGTAAAATTTATTGCAAGATAGGTATTAATTAGTACCTTTTCGAAATCTTCGCCTTTGTATTGCTTAATATTATCAGATGTTAAAAGTGTAGCCGCTTCTGTAGAAAGACTTGTATAATCTTTTATCTCTGCAATTTTATCCGCACGCAAAAAGTAATTATTACTTTCTTCAAACCTTTTTGCTGTATGCAAAACAAGGCCAAGGTCCATTAAATACAAAAGAGAATCGTTTCCTTCGTCTTTTTCTTTTTCAAGTCCTTGTAAAAGTTTTTCAGCAGCCGCACCATAGTCCCCATCAAAAAACAGTGAATTAATTTTTCTGTCCGACATGCGCGTGGACGCGCAGCCACCCACAAGCACGATGCACACAAGCAGGATAAACCCCACCCGCACCCTGTCGCTTTTAAAAAACAATGGGCACCTCTTTATTTGAAACACTACATGCTAATTTTTTGTTTTTCGTATTTTTTGCGAATTTCACGCTCTTCTGTGCAATCAATGGTTGAAGTTTCAAGGTTTGTTAAATTCATTGTAAGCTTATAATAAACAAGCTTGTCCTTGCCGACTTCCTGAATATTGGTGGCCATTGCACCACCCAATATGTAATCGGCACCAATTTGCATTCCACGTTTTTTCATTGTTGGACCCGATACAATTCCGCTTTCATTATAGTCGTATTCTTCCTCAAGCTCTTCTCTGGCTTCTTTATTAACGAATCTCACTTTTCCAGATTTAATAAGCGCCGTTCTGATCTTATCAGTCATGGATTTCATATCAATGTGTTCCTGCGTTCGGTTTTGAACCCTTGTAACAATAACTACAGGTTCTTTTTTGGCATTGCTGATCCACTTGCATGAAACCATGGCCTTTACGATTGTGTCTGCCATTTGCTGCATGTCGGCCTCATTGAACTTATCATCAAGAAGTTCAACCCGCGTGGGATCGTCGTATTCACCCTTTGTAAATGCCCTTGGACCGCCACATCCTGTAATAATAATAACCAAAGTAAATAGTACAACCAAAGTAACAGCTACTTGAAACTTTTTCATGTCCCCAAACTCCTTTAAGTAATTGAAATGATTATAAAAGATTATCTAATAAATCTAATGCATTTTTCGGATTTTTTCCATAAATAAAAGTCAAAAAACACTATAATTATTGCCCATGCTGAAAATAATTAACAAAACCGTCCAATCTGTATTAAAATTAACAAGTTAGCTTTTGTTTTTTTAAAGAGGTATATTCATAATGAGGCTTGGTGGGTTCATATTTATTCTACTTGCGTTATTTATTTCCGTTTCAGCATCAGCAAGTAAACTTAACAAACAGAGCAAACTTAAACCGGACAATATAGGAATAACCTCGCAAGAAGGAGAAGATTTTCTATGGAAGGATGGTGTTAGTTCATACAACAGTAATGATTACTCAGCAGCAATTTATGCTTTTTCTAGAATTGTTTCGCGCTACCCGGCGTCAGCAAATTACCTTGAAGCGAATAGACTGCTTGGACAGGCATATTTCCTAAACAACCAACCCGAAAAAGCACTTGAGCCGTTAAAACATTTTATATCGATACACGATAAAAACTTACCTGCTCTTAAAGCCAGGCTTTGGCTTGCACGCTCATACCTACAGCTTAAAAAATTTCGTGAAGCCTACTTTACAACACTTGAAATATTAATGCACGAAACACCAAAGACTCATGATCTTGAAACTCAACAACATGCCGTACTTTTACAAGCGGATGCTTTAATTGGGCTAAATGAAGACAAGAGAGCGAAGCTCCTTCTTGAACCACTTTGGAAAAAACTCCTTACAACCCTTTTTCCAAATGCAAAGTTACTTGAGCTCAGATTAAAACTGCGAGATTGTGCCAGACTACCAGATGGAAGCAGTCTTGATGAAAGTCAAATTCAGCTCCAGATGGTAAGGCGCGGGGAATGTCTGCTTGAATCAACAATGATTTTTTTTAATATTGTGCAAAAAGCAAATGCACCCTGGACCGAAGACTCCTTAAAGCTGATAGAACGTGGTTACAAAGATTTCTATTCTGTTTGTATTAAACCACCTGTTCCAAATTATCTTAAAGGCAAGGAACAAAAAAAACGCTACCAGAACGAGCTCAGATTGTGGCTTGATGGTTTTTGTAAAGACAAACTTGCAACAACACTTGAATTTGTAAAAGACAAAAGCAAGGTTTTTCCACCTAATTCAAGGATATTCCTGCAAAAACTTGCAAAAAGCCTGATAGGACTCAAGTAAATAATTGGCTCAGATTTATTTTAGTAGCGCGGGTGCTTTCTATATGCAAGATATGGATTTTTAGGGACAAACTCAGAAAAGGATAAAGCAGAGTCGCCTTACGCTAACCTGAGAATATTGCTTCCTATGTCAGCGCAAAATAGCGTGCAATCCTGAGGTGGGAGCGCTTTTTTGGGATCATCTGGAAGCTTTCTTTTTATTTGAAAAAGAAGTTCGCTAAGAAGGACTTTTCCATCCTTTTGGCGAAATTCATTTAAAATTGAAAGTAACGCTTCATAACCACCGATGGATTCAAGGGTCCCGTCAGAAACCAGGATTATTCTATCATCTGAAGATAACTTTAGCTCTGCATCGGTTTTAAGTTTATCCCACTCAACTTTATCTTTTGATAAAGTTTTACCCTGAGATGGAAGTTCCAAAAAATCCTTATCTTTTTTTGCATGAAACACTTTAGTGGAACCAAGATTCAGATATCTGAAATTATAATCCTTTCTGGAAATTACGCCAAAAAACAACGAAAGATAATCCTTATCCCCAAGTGTAAGAAGTAATTCATCATAAATACTTTTTACCGTATCAATTGGTGTAATGTCTTTAACCGATGAAAGCTTAAGCGCCATTGACATTAGAACCATTAATACTGAGCTTGAAAGCCCATAGCTTGAGGAATCAGAAAGAAACAATGAAACCTTCCTGTCTGCTTTTGATTCAAACACCTCAAGATAATCGCCCCCAGTTCGAAGACCGGCAAGATACCTGCCCGTAAATAAAATGTCCTTAAATTTTGGAAACCGGGTTGGAAATTTTTTTCTTTGAAGTTTTTCTGCAATTTTTAAATCTTCTTTTATTAAATTTATAGATTCTGAAAATGAATTATTTAAATGCTTTACCTCATCCCACATTAAGATTCGTTCATAGGCCTTAAATTTATCTATAACTTCAACCGGCCTAAATGGATAAACAAGCACACCATCCACCATATCGTTTGTGTAAACATCGGGAACTGGCTTGCCATCTTCTATAATTAAATAAATAGCTCTGTTTTTTCTTTCTAGCTCGGAAAGTAATTTTATAAGACCCGGATGCTCATTGTCGACAAATAGCATTTGACCTGGGTCCAGTTTGTCGTGCGACAGCTCAATATTAACTTTTTTACTTATCCGCTGCGTAATCCACTCCAAAAGACGCGCCCATTCCTGCTCTTTCTTAATATCCTCGGCATATACTGTAAGTTTAAATTCCATTTTTACCTCAAGGTTGGTATTTAAAGTTTAATCCACTTTAGATCCTAAAAAAAGTTTTACTCAGATTCAAAAGAATTTAATTCGACCTATGACGGTGTAATAATTTTAATTGATGCCTGACAAGTGCGTGTATTTGGGAGACCAGCAGTATGGCGCGACGCACACCGGGTATTGGGCTGATGAATTTTGCGGTTTTTTTTTATATTAAACTGCGTATTTTATTTCACAACTTTACTAACCCCCTTATTTTATTCATTATATTAAGACAAAATATGGAAAAAATTTATTTTGTCAACTATTTAGTATTTCGAATTGACGCCGATAAGTATAGTGGACTAATTGGGTATGGTATTGGGGGCGCGTGGATGAAACCGCAAAAAATTATTGAAATTCCTATTCCTGAGTGGTCGTACTCCACAGCAACGGCTTTACTTAAAGCTCTTCAGGAAAAAGATCCTTATACTTTTGGGCATTGCTTAAGAGTTGGATATTATACTCGCCTACTTGCCGAGTCCATAGGACTGAATCCGTTTGAATGTAAGCTTGCTGAGTTTACAGGAATTTTTCACGATATTGGAAAAATTGGAATTCCTGATCAAATTTTAAAAAAACCTGATAATTTGACTGAAATCGAAAGGGCCATAATAAAAACTCATCCAATTAAAAGCGAAGGAATATTAAAACCACTTGGCCACATACCATTTTTTGCAACACTCTTAAAAGGCATAAGGCACCATCACGAAAGACTCGACGGAAAAGGCTACCCCGATGGTCTGCAAGACGAGGAAATTCCTCTTATGTCAAGAATTGTCCTTGTTACTGACACATTTGATGCCGTTACAACATCAAGAAGCTACCACGATGCGCAACCCGCAGAGGTTGCATATCAGGAACTACTTAGACACGCAGGCAAGCAATTTGATGAGGACATTGTTATGGTATTCCTTGAAAACCACCCAAAATGGGCACCGGTTGAACAGGATATTCCAGAAGAAAAAATTCAGGATTTTTTACCCAAGGCCGCCTGACGAAAAACTAAACCTTCGCAGACTTTTCCTTTAAATCCTTCATCAGCTCGATAAGTTTAAATTTTGATAGTGGAAAATCCTCAAGCCCACGCCCCTTCCACCTGGTTAAAATGGGATCTTCTGAGCTGGTTGGATCTTTAAATTCATTTGTCATATTACTGGCCACATGTATCAGTGTCGAAAACAATAAAAGCTGTTTGTCGTTTCGTTTTTTTATTAAATATGGAAAATGATGAAAACGTATGGCTTCTTCAACTATTCTAAAAAAACTGAAATAATTACAGACAAGACTACTGAAAACTTCGTGATTTATTCCAAATTTTCTTTTTTCCGCAAAGTGCCTTGGGCCCCTTGTTAACTCAAGTTTATTGCAACTTTCAATAAAATCCATATAAGTGGAATCTAACATTGAAATAATTATTTTCCCCACATCATGCAATAAACAGGCGCTAAAGACATACTTTTTATAAGTGAAATCAGGAATTCTGTTTGAAATTTCAAGACCAATTTTTGCAGCCTTAAGCGAATGCTTAAAAACTTCGTCAATAAAAGGGTAAACTTTATTTGTATCTGCCTCTTCAAGAACATCAGCTATCACAAATAAATAGTCAAAAATCAAGCCGGCATCAAAAGCCAAATCTGAACTTGATTCTCTGCTTTTAGCCAAAGCTTCTTCTGCAAGAAGTGCATATTTTAAAATAGCCGCGTGATCTAGTATTAGCTCTCCGCCCTCACTAAACTCAATATGGTTTTGCCTAATTGTTCTAACAAGCTGCATTGCTAAAATTATATTTCTTGAATTTTGCATTCCAAGCAAAACAACCGCGGCCTCCATGCTTGGCTTTTCTTCACGTTTTGCTTTCGCTTCAATTATTTTTTGAAACATATATTCATAATAAGGATTACGCTGCAAAACATGTCCGATTCGATCCGCGGTAACGTCTACGTTTGCAAATTCCTCCAAAAAACCCAAGCTTGTCTTTCCTATAACGAATTTTGGAGCAATTTTATCTAAAAAACTTGTAAATATTGGGTTTTCGCGAGTTCCATTAAGTTCAGGTATTGCAAGAATCAGATCTTCTATGCGCGGTGCTTCTTGCGGTGGTTTATTCTTCTTGGCAAACCCGGGTGGAGCGGCTTTTACTGTATTCGCCTTTGTTTGCTGGGGTGGTGTACCATTTTTTTTACCTGGAGTTGATTTGTCCGACATACTACTTAAGAGTAAAGACATATTTCAAAAAAAACAAGAATCTTGAGTTCACATATTCCAAAAGAATGTGTTAGAATTTATTAACAAATTGTTTTTTTCAGGAACACTGCGTGAAACTTAAACTTGAACCCATAGACGATATAATGATTCTTTCTATCTCCGAGGACTTAACTGAGGAGCACGCCCCTGTTTTAAGGGCTGGTATTCAAAAAATTTATGGTGCCGGAAAAAATATTATTGTTCTTGATTTAACAAACGCAAAGCAAGAATTAACCGCAACTCTAAAAAAGATTGTCGCTTCTATTTCTGCCAACATTGATGTCGAAATTGACCTAACAATTATTCATCCGGACACATCTGTTGGAACCGCACAAAGCAGGGAAAGTGCCGTTCAAAAACTCTCTAACCCTATTGAACGAATTCTGGCACTTGAAGCCAGACAAAAAGCAAAAATTAGCCGTCTTGAAAAAAGAAAGGCTGCCCTTTCAGAAAAACTTAGTGCCCAAGGCGACGATAAAGACATTAAAACAACATTAAAAGAAAATGCAGAATTAAAGCAAAAGCTTGGTATAATGGAAAAGCATCTTGAAGTTCTTCTTGAGAGACGCAAAAAGCCGAAAAAACCAGACGAAATTTTAAAAGAATATGAAGATGACTTGAATAAAATATTAATGCTTGTACTTCAACAAGAAGGTGTACTCTCCGAAGAGGCGGGTAAAAAATGACCGAAGAAGAAAAAAAAGAAGCTCAAACAGAAGAGCAGCCAAAGAAGAAAAAGAAAAAAGATCCTGTGGAGCAGGCCTTGGAGCGCACAGAAGAACTTAGAACAACCCTTAAAGCGCTTGAGAATGAAACAATAACTCTTGACGGTAAGTTAAAAAACAGAAACCCAGCTCTGGCAAAACAAATTGCAAACGAAAATGAAATCATGAAAAAAAGAATTGAAAATATGAATAAAGCATACCAAGCAATTCTTCTGGAGGGTTTACAGGTCACCGAAAAACAATTTTTAGAATTTCATTATGAAGATTTAAAACAGGCAACAATTGAATATTGTAAAAAAGCAAATGTGGACTTAAAAATATGGAAAGAACTAGCATCTTAATAATTGAGGACAATCCAAATACAAGACGCTTCCTTGAAGCCATGCTTAAAAAGGATTTTGATATATTAACCGCCGAAAATGCCATTATTGGTATGGAGCTGGCAAGAAAGGATGTGCCGGATTTAATAATTTTAGACATCGTTCTGCCAATGCTGGATGGCTTTGATGCATGCAAGCTACTTAAAGAGGACGACAAAACCAGGCACATACCCATTATTTTCCTTTCCGTAAAAAACAGTATCAGCGATATTAAAAGGGGCTTGAGCGTCGGAGCAGATGATTTTCTACCAAAGCCTTTTGATTTTAAGGAGCTTCTTGCAAGAATTAACACAAGAATTAGAACAAAAACTGAAGCCGGCGCGAACCTTCCTATTCAAATTGGCGACCTTAAAATAGATCCGACAAACCGTGAAGTTTTTTTTGAAAACAAAAAAATTAATTTAACCTTAACTGAGTTTGATATTTTAAGACACCTGGCAAAAAACTCGGGCAAAGTAGTTTCAAGAGAAGAAATATTTAAAGAAGCCTGGCGCGATAAAACGCCAAACGCGACAAACAGGACCATTGATGTTCATATCCGCGCTTTAAGAAAAAAGATTCCATCACTTTCAAAACATATAACCTCTGTTTATGGGGTGGGCTACAAGTACGACAAATAAAATCGGGCAAAGCTTCAACCACACAGGCCGATTGAGTCTGTACTCTAATCAAGCTTTGTAATCTGTCCTTCACGAATAGTAACTGTCAACTCTCTTCGAATATCAAGAAGCTTGTTTTCTAATAGCACCCTATATGTTCCAACTGGCATCTTTTTATCTTCAACTGGTGTTTTAAAGGTCCAAGGTTCGTTATCAATAAAAAAGGTGGCATCCATGCTTGGCGTTGTATGAACCGTCAAATAACCCACATTACTTGGGTCAAGCTCAATGCTCATAATAAAAGTTTTTCTACCCCGGACATCCCTGTTTGTTAAAACGAATTCTCTTTGAAATTGACGAAAACCATTTTTATTAATTGTAAGCTCATAGGGTTTTCCAAGCTTAAGCACAGGACCACGCCCACTTAGCCTTTTAGAATCTAATTTTTCTTCGGCTTCACCATCGCCCCTTAGTTTGACAATGGAATTTTTCAACCCAGGAGAAACATTTAGCTTTAGAAACACAGCCTTCCCGGAATCCACCTCCGGTGTACTTTCTTTGTTTTCGTTTTCTTCATCAGTTAATTTTTTTATTTCATCTAGCCATCCTGGGGCTTTAACAAAGACAACGGCTATTTTTTGCTGACCACTTTCTGAAAGAAATATATTTTTTTTAAACTCTCCCTCTTTACTTATTACCTTAATGACCATTTCTTTTTTTAGCGGAACGTCACCAATTAACATTGGCAAGTTTCCAGTTTTTGTTTTATTGTCCAAATATACTTTTACGCCCTTTACCGAACCTTCCAGTAATATCTGCCCACCAGAAACGCTGGTGGGTGTGCTGTTGAATATTTTTCCATTAATTATTGAGGAAATTATAGGAAGTTCTTTAATATTTCCCAAAAAACCGTAATATCCAGCCACACCGCCCACGATGGCTGCAATTAATAAAAAGAATTTTGCCTTTGAGGATTTTGGTTTTTTCTGTTCCTTAGCACCAATTTTTCCACTTATAGTTTTGTGTGAAATTCTTTTTGATTCCGTAACACTTGTTCTTGACGACCGCACGGCCGGCGATGGCTCCATTTCAAGTTTGATTTCCTTTTCGGAATCTTCAACTTGATATGTTTTACTTCCACTACTTTCCTTCGGTGTAAATATTTCATCCGAAACCGCAACCTTATCAACATCATCATCTAATCCCGGTGTTGCAGTTTCAAGATCCACAGATTTATTTTCGTTAAGTTGAATAAGTTTTTCTACCTTGTTGTTTAACTCCTGAATTCTTTTTCTGTCCGACACAATATCGTCTTTAAAAAGATCTTTTGCGTGATACGAAAGTTCCTCAAGATTAAAATCAGGAAAAAAAGTATAAAGAAACTTATGAAGAGTGCGTTGAAATTCCTGAACGTTCTGATACCGCTTTTCTTTTTGTTTTGCCAGCGCTTTAAGTACAATGTAATCAAGCTCCTTAGGTATTGATTTATTTATTTCTGAGGGTGCATATACATGCGTATTACAGCTTTCGATGAGCTTTAATACGGAATAATCATTTTCGCCCTCAAAAAGTTTTTTACCCGTTAAAGTTTCCCAAAGCACCGCGCCCAGAGAAAACATATCCGACCTACCATCAAGCGCAAGACCCCTTATCTGTTCCGGCGAAAGATATCCCGGTTTTCCTTTAATAACTCCAACCCTTGTTTGTTCAGCATTTATATCAGCCTTTGCAATTCCAAAATCAATAAGTTTAACATTACCATCGTATGAAATAATTATGTTTTGAGGACTAACATCCCTATGAATTATATTTAGGGGATTACCAGTAATTCTATCTCTAAAACTATGAGCATAGTATAAACCAGAGGCCGCATTCTCAATTATGTAAACACCAAGATTTACTGGAAGCTGTTGGTTGCGCTGTTTGTTTCTGGTAAGAAAATAACGAAGGCTCTTACCATCCACATACTCCATAACAATAAACTGCTGTCCCTTTTCTTCACCAAAATCATATAACTGAACTATGTTTGGATGATTAAACCCAAGCATAACTTCAATTTCTGAACGAAACATTTTTAGGAATTCTTCGTTTTGACCATATACCGCCTGAATTCGCTTTATTACTATAAGGCGTCTTGCACCGTCTGAAGTCGCAAGCCTCGCCCTATAAATATCGGCCATCCCACCTTGTGCAATTCTATCAAGCAGAAAGTAACGACCAAATTTTTTTAATACTTCGCCCATTATGAAAAGTTGCCCTTATTATTACCTATTTCAATCGTCTTGACGCTTTTTGTTAAGCCTTAAAATCAAAACAGTACTATATACTTATTGTCATAGAATTTATTTCAAGTCTCAAGGTGTAAGTTATTTTAAAATTGATTTCTTTTATTTATAAGCTTTTTTTGCTGCGGCGTGGTTAACACGATTGTTTTATTGAAAGAGAGTCCAATAACTTAAGGATAAAACCACCAAACCCACCATTTGAAAGAACCACCACCAAGTCACCGTGTTGAGAAATCTTTGCAACATCGGCAACCCCATCTTCGACGGATTGCATTAGGTGGGCTGATTTTCCTTTCATATTTAAATCCCCAATTAGCTTCTCGCTTGAAAACCTTTCGGCGGGCGGAATATTTTCCTGATTGTAGGGTTTGGAAATAAATACCTGCTCGGCGGAATCAAAAACATCAGCATACCTATCCTGAAAGACATTTCTACGCGTTGTAGCACTTCTGGGTTCAAATACAGCAATAATGCGTCG